>JABDRH010000630.1 GCA_013041835.1 Desulfatitalea sp.
AGACATTGGGGCCCTTGATCCATATTTCGCCGATTTCCCCCGGCCCGAGATGATCTCCTTGCCTGCCCACGACCGCCAATTGAAGATGAAACAGCGGCACCCCGGCCGAACCCGGTTTGTTCGACGCCTGCTGCGGCGCCAGCATGCTCACACCGGCCGCAGATTCGGTCATGCCGTACCCTTGGACAAAACGAACCCCTTTTTGCAGGTAGGCATCGATCAGCACGGGCGGACAAGGCGCCCCGCCACTAATGAAATAAATCACGTGGGAAAGATCGCAGTCGGGCCATCGCGGCACATTCATCATCAATTGGAACATCACCGGAACACCGAACATCGTCGTTACCTTCTCGGATTCTATGAGACGCAACGCTTCCGCCGGCTCAAAGAAACGCTGAAGGACCAACCGGCATCCGGCGTATAGAAATGGCATGGCGATCACATTGAAAGCGCCGATGTGAAAAAGAGGCGCATTGCACAGGCTGATCTCATGCCCCTTGTACGCATTGAAATGCTGCGCGTTGATGCTGTTCCAGGCAATATTGCCATGGCTGAGCACGGCCCCTTTTGGCCGCCCCGTGGTCCCCGACGTATACATGATCATCACCGCGTCATCCATGCCCACCGGTGAATCCGGCATCGGTTCAGCCGCGGGCGATGAATCAATCCAGGATTCAAAAACAAGTTCGTCAGCCGGCCCCATGGCGGTTTCGCATACCCAGGTGGACACCTCCGGACAGGTTTCCTTCAGGGCATTGACCAATTCTTTGAATTCAGGGGCGTAAACCAGGATCTTGGGATGGGTTTCGTTGATTTGATAAGCCAGTTCCGGAGGAGACAGCCTGAAATTGAGTGGTACGAAAATCACGCCAAGCTTGGCCGCGGCGAAAAAAACCTCTAAAAACACGTTGGAATTGCCCAAAAGAACCGCCAACCGATCCCCTTTTTTCATCCCCGCCGCCTGGATCGCGTGCGCCGCCTGATTGATCCTTGTGTTGAATTCATTCCAATTGAGCGATAAATCGCCGTATTTTATCACTGTCTTGTCAGGGGCGATCTTGCTCCAGCGTGTCGGCCAATGACCTAACTCCATACGTCCTCCCTTCCGGTATTCGGAAATTCGGGCTCGCACATAAAAGTAGTGAACCAACTTTATGCGCGCCCCCCCATGATGTGGTTGTCCATGGAGCCCAAGACCATATTGAATATTATTCATGTAAATCATTCGATTTGCTTTGTCAAACACATAAAATCCCAAAGGGAATTTCGTGGTATATTCTATGAAAGTTCCGCCATCGACTATAGCCCTATATATTTGTATTATCTGTTTTTATTTGACATTTGGACAAACACGGACGATGCGACCCGGCGATTGATGTTGACATGAAAAAATTGGGGATATATGACATGAATATTACTCACTATTAAATCTATTGGCAATGCCATTTGGAAAATCGAGAAGGAGAAGACACTATGCCCAACTGGGTCGACGAAGTAGAACCCATGACCTTTAAAGGCCAGATCGCGGTTCCCTACACATGGTGGGTAGGAGACACCGGCAGCCGATTTTTAGAGGCCATTCGGGATCAAGCAACATTTCTCGGGACGCGATGCCCTGATTGCGATACCGTCTATGTCCCCCCCAGGAAAAATTGCGGCCGCTGTTTCACCGCCCTGGATCAATGGGTCGAAATAGCACGTCGAGGTGTCGTCACAGCCTTCACCATCGTGCGCGCGAACCATCCGCTGCAGCCGGTCAAAAGCCCATTCGCCTATGCCTTGATCCGGTTGGACGGCGCCAGCGTAAGTATACTCCACCTCATCACCAAGGACCTGGCCAGACTGTCGATCGGTGTGACCGTCGAGGCCCATTTCAAGGAAGCGTCTCAGCGAACAGGCCATATCCTTGACATCGATCATTTTCAAATCATCTGAGGCGGGAGAACCGACATGGATAACATCGCGATTATCGGTCTGGCGCAGACCCGATACGAACGGCGCAAGAAAGACAAGATTTTCCTGGATCTCGTCTATGAAACAACCACCGCCGCCCTGGACGATGCAGGGTTGACCATCGATGACATCGACAACGTCGTGACCGTTTCCAATGATTTCTTCGACGGCCGCACCATTTCGGGAATGGCTGTAGGTGACGCTGCAGGGGCCTATGATAAAAACATCTCCACGGTGGAAGGGGACGGCGCCTTCGGCGCCATGTACGGCGCCATGAGGGTGCTCGGCGGCGCCGGGACCACCCTGGTGGTGGCCCACTGCAAAGGCAGCGAAGGCGATACGGCCACCATTACAAATGGCATGTTCGATCCCATCTACCAGCGCCATTTGGGGATTAACGCCGTGACGTCGTCGGCAATCCAGGCCAACGCCTATCTGCACCGCTACGGAATCACGGAGCAAGACATTGCCATGGTGTCGGTCAAAAACCACGGCAATGCCAAGAACAATCCCTTTGCTCAGTTGCCCATGGACATTTGCGTTGACGATGTGATGACTTCCAAAAAAATTGCCGACCCGTTGAAACTTCTCGATTGCAGCCCCGTCAGCGATGGGGCTGCGGCCATCATCATTGCCGATGAGAAAACCGCCGGCCGCGCCGCAAAGCCGCCGGTGTGGATCAAGGGCATGGCCCATTGCGCGGACGAATACTTTCTGGGAGACCGGGATTTGACCAACCCCAGATCCTTGCGCCAGGCGGCCCAGAAAGCGTATGCCATGGCCGGCATCACCGATCCGTTCAAAGAGATCCATGTGGCGGAGATTTACGAGGCCTTCACCTACATGGAGCCTTTGTGGCTCGAAGGATTGGGGTTCTGCGAACCGGGACAAGGCCCAAGCCTGCTCAAGGACGGCGTAACGACCATGGACGGGCGGCTGCCCGTGAATCCGTCGGGAGGAGTCTTGTCCGCTCACGCGGTTCTCGTTGCCGGGTTGGCCCGGATCATCGAAATCGCCGAGCAACTCAGGGACACGGCCGGCGCTCGTCAAGTCACCGGCGCCGGGATGGGACTGGCCCACGGTATCAATGGCCCTTGTGGTCAGAGCCACTGTGTCTGGATTCTAAGCAAAGAGAAATGAGAGGGCAAAATGCCGCAACGCGTTGCGATCGTCGGTACCGGCCAGACCGACCATAAAAGCCATCGGCCGGATGTCAACCAAAGGGAAATGATAAACGAAGCCGTGGTTCGGGCGCTTGAAGATTGCGAGATGACCATCCGCGATATCGACGCCATCATCATCGGCAATATGGACCATTTTGAATCCATCAACTATGTCGACACCTGGTCGGTGGAAGGTTCCGGCGGCGTCATGAAACCGATCATGAAGATCACGACAGGCGGCACCACCGGCGCGTCGGTCGCCATTGCCGCATACTATCACGTGGCTTCCGGTCTTTTCGACAAAGTCCTTGCCATTGGATGGGAAAAGAATTCGGAAAGCGATACAACGGCGGCCATTGTTACCTGTAGTGATCCCGTATGGGACCGTTTTTCCTACTCGGGCGCCATCCCGAGCTTGGCTTCGGAAGCCAGCGCCTATATGGAGCAATACGGAGCGACGCAACACGATGCCGCCCGGGTGGCGGTCAGGGATCGCAAAAACGCCATGAACAATCCCCATGCCCATCTTCGAAAACCGGTGACCATCGAAGATGTGATGGCTTCGCCCATGCTGGCCTACCCGGTCAAACTCGGCGATGTCTGCCCGCGAACGGACGGCGCCTGCGCCGTGGTGCTGGCCGCCGACGGCATCGCCCAAAAAGTGACCCCCAGGCCGGCGTGGTTTGTCGCCAGCGCCGTCCGCCACACCTATACCTGGTTCGGCGATTCTACCGATTACGACCAAGGGCTGGTCTCTTTGAAGAATGCTTCGCGCGAGGCGTATCAAAAAGCCGGGATCCGGAATCCCGCCGATGAACTGGACGTCGCCGAGCTTTATCTGCCCTACACCTATGCAGGCCTGAAGTACATCGAAGCATTGGATTTTTGCGCGCCGGGCCATGGGCCCCGGTTTGTCGCGGACGGCCACACGGAAATCGACGGCAAAATTCCGGTCAACCCCTCCGGCGGCGTTATCAGCACCAACTGTATCGGCGCGACAGCGCTACTCCGCGTGGCCGAAGCCGCGATTCAGATCATGGGCAAAGGTGGCAAGCGTCAAGTGCATGGCGCCAACCTGGCCCTGGCGACGGGGTTCGGCGGATGCTTCTGGTCCGACGTTGTACTTCTTTGTGGTGACCGCCCCTGATCGGGCGAGAATCGGCGCGTTTCGTATACAACGGATTCAAAAGAATCGTAATGGATAGGGAGAAAATAAATGGCACATGAGTACGAGAACCACGCCCCGATGACCATGCGGATGGAAACCCCCATGCCGTACGAGTGGTCGATAGGCAAGTATGGCAGCCGCTTTTTCCAGGAAATCAGGGAGAAAAATCAATTTATCGGCATCCGTTGTCCGGGATGCGGCAAAGTCTACATCCCGCCCCGGCGGGTCTGCGGCCCTTGCTTCAAGGAATTGGATGAGTTGGTTGAACTGCCCAATCAAGGCGCCATTACCGCCTTTTCCATCGTCAATTACCCGTTCATCGACCCAAACACGGGAATTCAGCGCCCCATTCCGTATACCTATGGATATATCCGCATTGACGGCGCGGATAATATCTTTTCGCACATCATCGATGAAACGGATGAGAACAAAATCAAGGTTGGCATGCGCGTCAGGGCCGTCTTCAAAGAGAAAGACGCCATGCAAGGACACATCAATGATATCAAACACTTTGAAATCGTGGACTGATCAAAAGCGTCAGCCAATGGGTTGCGGCAATACCACCATCCACCAGGGAGAACACCGTTTCCCCGGTTCATCAAAAAAGTCGCCCGTGAAAGAATCGATGCTTATTTGCCTTCCATAGCCGGAAAGGTAACCCCAATGGTGCAAAAGCCGGAGGGTAAAAAAGATGGCCTACCATCGACCCAATCCTCAAGTTCACCTTTTGTTAAATCCACTTAAATGGTAAAATCGAAGCAATTGAAATAACCAAGGCATTAAGGGCGACGACAAAAAGCCGCCGCGTCTTATGCCCGCCGTTAGGCAAACATGCGAAGGAGAGAGTATGAACTGGAAAAACTATTTTGAAATGTTAGCGGATTGGAAAAAGTTGCCAGCTTATAAAGCTGAACCAAGAATTGACAGTCTGATTGGTTTTTTTCTTCCTCAATTCATTGAGGCATATCTAAAGATTAAAGTTGCCGGGACGATACCTGAATTGCCAATTCGGTTAGCTACCGTAAAACCAAAGCATGAGGGAACAAATTATGCCGACAGGTCATACAAGGTTGACTTTTTAATAGTTGGAAAAAATGGCATGAATTACCTTGTGGAATTTAAATCTGACTCGGGATCAAGAAGAGATAAGCAAGATATATATTTGGAAGAGGCCAAATCTGCTGGTACCAAATCGATTGTTGAAGGCATTTTAAAAATTGCCAGTGTCAGCACCTATAAAGCTAAATACAATCATTTGTTATTAAAACTTGCCTCTTTTGGGCTTCTCAACAACGGTGAATACTCTGGGTTAAATCCATCTTTCGAAGTGATATATGTTCAGCCTTCCAATCCAAACAATCAAAAAAACGTTATCGATTTCGTGTGGATTTCCAATTGGCTTGCTGAAAAATATCCTGTTTCTGAATTCGAAATGGAATTTTCAGAAGCATTAAAAGTATGGGCAATGGATTGATGGTCCAAGAAATACGGTATCCGTTGATAAAAAGTACGAAGTGCAATATGAGAGGCAATGGCTTAAAGGCCGCTATTCATCAAGCGCATTGAGGGGTTTCAGCCGCAAGGCGGTCAATTACAAACCCGGGTGCAAGGCTCAATGTTCAGTTCATCTATGTTGCTATGCGAACCTGGCATTTCAGGAGACGCGAGCCCTAAAGACCTAAAGACCTGCCTTGACTATCCCCAATGTTGGGTTGATTTTTCAAACGGAGATGTTCTTGCTGTTTGAAAGAAATCTTTTTTTTTCTTGAAACCATCCATCCAATCATTCCGGAACCGAGCAGCAAAACAGCACCTGGCACCGGGACCGGCGTGTATTCACCCAAAAGCACGCTCTTATCAATCCATAACCGATCGGTCCCATTGGTGGTTTCGCTGAGCGTTAACTCAAGTGACCACGATTCGCCGCTTAACAGGGTTAGCAAATTGGCCGGGACAACAAATTCTTGATCAACCCAATCTGAATTCGAATCGCCTAATTTTCCAATTAAATTATTTCCCGAATCCGCCAGCAGCCACAGCCTGCCGTTGTCGCTACCGGAATTGCCGTAATGTGACAATGTCATCACAGCGCCCGTAATCTCCGCTGCAGGTGGATTGAAGCTGACATCATGAGAATAGTCGAATTCAAATGGTGACCCGCTGCCATTGAGCAATATAGCGTCACGTCCCTTTTTCACACTGCCGGTCCACTCGACCGTGTCCTCAAAAAAATATGCATTTGCGGCCCCGGGAGCCGTCAGGGATATGCAAAACACTAACAAAAAGGCAGCTTTTCTCATATTCCTCATCCAACTGTCATAGTTTATATGTGTTATTATTGGCGATGCAAAAACAAACCCGTACCAGAGGCTTAGTTCATGTCAAGGGCATTGTGTTCCTAATGATTTGTCAGCAAAGCACCCTCGATCCTGGCTTTCCTATACCGTCTTTGCTCCAAATGTCAAATCGGAAATGGGTTAGAACCTCAATTTTAAGAAAGCGCTGCGTTCGGTTAATCCGACAAAAACACGCCTTGATGCGGTTAACACCACAAGTTGAGGCAACTTTAAAAAACATTTGTGACCGCTTTTATGCGCCAACCATTAGGGTTCGCGCATAAAAATGTGACGTTATTTTTGCCCGAGCGCTTAGTCATCGAAAAGGGCTGCACTTGCTTCAACGGTCAATCCATCATTTTGGCGCAGCCTTATTTCCAGGCCGTTGATTTTGGGCAGCTCATAGGCGTAGTAGAATTGCAGCGTCGTCATCTTCCCATTGTAAAAGCGTTCATCCTTGGCACTGCATTTGTCATTCAGGGCGCTTTGAAGGGCGACTCCCTGCACCAACCACTGCCAGGCGATACAAATGATGCCGAAGTATTCCAGGTACAAGGTCGCGTCGGCCAGGTAAGTCTCATCACCTTTTTCCAGGCGCACCTTGTGAAGGTGATCGGTCAAGCCAGATAAGCGCGACATGGCATCCTTCAACGGATCGGCGTACGGGATAAGGTTTGAATAGCCGCGGGCG
Source organism: Desulfatitalea sp. (assembly GCA_013041835.1). GTDB lineage: Bacteria > Desulfobacterota > Desulfobacteria > Desulfobacterales > Desulfosarcinaceae > Desulfatitalea. The sequence goes on from JABDRH010000630.1 coordinate 7,312, forward strand.
GCCGTGATGGTTTTTTCGACCTCATCGAAATAGAGCCGGATGGCGCGGCCATTGTTCATGACCACTTTGCGGCCCAGAAGATCCATGCCGTGGATGGCCGTGGTGCCTTCATGGATGGGGTGAATGCGACAGTCCCGGTAGTATTGCTCCAAGGGATAATCGTCGCAGAACCCGGAGCCGCCGAAGCATTGAAGGCCCTGGCTGATGGAAAGAATCCCCATTTCGGATGGATAGGTCTTCAAAACGGGGGTCAAAAGATCGAGAAGCAAGCCATAGGGTTCGGTATCCGCGTGCCCATTGAGCGCTTTTTCCATGTCCACGTACTTGCTGCATTGCATGGCCAAAGCAAGGGCGCCTTCAACGATCGCCCGTTGGAAAAAAAGCATCCGTTTAACATCGGCATGCTCGATGATGGCCACCTGCGGCAAGGCGGGATCCTTTTGTCCGGTCTTGCGGCCCTGCTTGCGCTCCTTGGCGTATGCCAAGGAGGCGTAATACGCCGCGGTCGCCATGGCCGTCGCGCCGAGGCCGACGCCGATGCGTGCTTCGTTCATCATCTGGAACATGTATCGAAGGCCATGGTGCGGCTCGCCCACCAAATAGCCCCGGCAGGCGTCATTATCGCCGAAACTCAGTTGGGCGATGGGGCATCCCCGATAGCCCAATTTATGATACACGCCCGAGGTGTTGACATCATTGAAGGTAAGCGTTCCGTCATTTTCCACGCGTTTTTTAGGCACCACGAAAAGTGAGATGCCCTTGACCCCTGCAGGTGCGCCATCGATCTTGCCCAGCAATAAATGCACGACATTGTCCACGGCGTCGCTGTCGCCGGCGGAGATAAAAATCTTTTGGCCTCGGATCTGGTAGTGCCCGTCGCCGGTGGGCGAGGCTGTCGTGGTGATATCGGAAAGGGAACTGCCGGCCTCGGGCTCGGTGAGGGCCATGGTGCCTTGCCAGATGCCCTCTCTTAATTTCGGCACGTACCGGTCGTAAAGCGCCTTGCTGCCGAAGCTCTCGATGAGCCGTGCGGCGCCGTCGCTCAGTCCCGGGTAGGCGGCGGCCGAATAGTTGGCCGCCATAAAGATGAACTGGCAGGCATTGGCGATCATCAAAGGAAGCTGTTCGCCATCCAGGTCATAAGGGACGATCGTGGAGATCCAGCCGCCGCCACCGAATTCCCGAAGGATTTTCCTCACATCGGCGTGCACCTTTATCGTGCCGTCCCGCAGTTCCGGGGGCTCGCGGTCCATCTGCTCAAATATCGGCCATAAAAGGTCCCTGGCAATTTTGCCCGCCGATTTGAGCACCAGATCGAAACTCTTCCGGTTGTGCGCTTCATAGTAATTGTATTGGGTCAAGGCGTTCACATCAAACGCTTCATACAACAAGAATTTCAGATTGCGTTCGCTGTAGAATTTTTTTGCCATGCAGAGTCTCCTTAGGGTTCACGCAAAAATAAATTTACATTCTTAGGTGTTGAGGCGCTCACCCGGCAAGGCACAAAATTTAAAGAATATCGAGATATTCTGTATTTTTGTAACGCAGCCGGGTGAGATGGATCGGCGCATAAAAATGTGACGTTATTTTTGCGCGAGCCCTTACGTCACCGGCTTCCTTCCGGATAGCAGGCGGGCAATGAACGTCACCACGGTTTCTTCTTTTTGGTTCATGGTTTTATATTCGTAGACGACAATCCCCCTGGCTTCGTCTTTTTCGATAAGCTCGACCACCTCGACTTGGGTGCGGATCGTGTCTCCTATTGTGCATGGCGCGGTGAATTTCACGGACTCCATGCCATAGAAGGCAATAAAGCTTTTGGGTGTGATCACATGAAGCCCGAGCCTGAAAGGCAGCGCCAAGCCAATGCTCAGGGTCAGCATGCCATGCGCGATCCGTTCTCCGAAATTACTGTTTTGGGCATATTGCACATCCGTGTGCAGCGGGTGCCAATCTCCGGTCAATGCCGCATACGCGTGAATATCCGATTCGGTCACCGTTCGCGCGGGCGATACGAACGTTTCGCCGACCCGATAATCTTCAAAATATTCTTTTTCCATGTTCGTCCCCATGATGTCGTGTTGTCCGCGCGAAATTTTGCGGCCTATGGATCATCTGCCTGGTATCCGGTTTGCCCGTCACGTGCTTACAAAATGATGTATTCGTGCAAAAGTTCTCCTTTCGCATGTTCTTTTACACCATCAATCGTGATGTCCATGGTGTAGTCGGCAATGAAACGGAAATAGTATTGACCGCGCTCGGCGGTGCTGGGCAATTTCATTTTTTCAGCGATGCGCTTGGATGCGATGACGATGTGGGCTTCGAGCCCTTCCACCGCGGCGCGCAAAACGAGTCGGTTTGCATAGGCCTGGTTGAAAAAAGGTTCGGTTTGGATATCCCCCGGTTCAACGACGAGCCGGTTGGTGGACAGAACGATCTGCCCGTCGCGCATGACCAAAAACGGATTCACTTTCGGCATCGACGCTTGATGGGGGACAACGTTCGCGTATACGATACAAAATTTCTCGTCACGGATTCTCCCCCAATACCAGTAGTCGAAAAATCGGCGCATCGCGCCTTTGCCCCAGTTGTGATCGTGGTACCCATGCCCCTTGACCTGTATCTCACCTTCTTTCAAGAACAATCGGCCCTTTATGTTTCCGGCCGGAACCGGGACCGACCAGCCGCTGGAATGACCGGTCTCTTTGTCCAAATAGATCAATCCGGTTCCGGGTTTCCACGAGGGAACCGTCTTCGTCAGTTTTAAATGCGCGCCGAGGCTTCCGATTTTGATGAACGTCTCGTAGTAATCCCCCATGTCCTTGATATAATTCCCGCCCATTTTTACATCACAGTAATCGGGATGGGCAAATGCATCCTGGGGCTTGATCATCTCGTAGCGTTCTTGTTTCGTGCCGTCCGGCTTATAGATAAAAAATTGGATGGTCGGAATCATCGGCATCAGGAAGACATTTCGGAAATGGAAGGTCAATACAAAGTGATACCCGTTGTCAAAGGCGGCGTCCAGGTACCACCATTCGTAGTATTCCTGTTCATTGGCGAACATATGAGACCCGTCGTCACAGGGCTGGTATCGGGTTTGCCCTCTTTGCGAGGCCAGCTTGCCGTCGAACAGGGCCAGGTAGTGTTCCGGCTTTATGGTTGCCACGCCCGCCTCCTTATCCGACCGGTTCGAAATGGTCGATATCCAACATGGTCCCTTTGGGGTCGCGGTTGAATACCGGTCGCATTCTCATCCCGATCTTCAGCGCGTCGTAATCCACGCCGCCGATCAGATGCGCCATGCCGCTGCCGGCACCGTCGAGCCGGATCACGCCGTAAATCAAGGGCCCCTTTTTGGGGTGTACCGGTTCCTCGTATGCAATTCGGGTAAAGGTTTCCAGCGTGCCTTCAGGTCCGATGACCACCAGGTCTTTCTCCCCGAGCATGGAAAAACACCGCCCGCAGGTAGATCGGGGCGGCCAATAGACTTTGTCGCAGGTCTCGCACCTTACCCCGGTGATTTTCCGTTCTTTGCCGAGAAGCTCGTAGAATCGGCCGCCGATCTGTCCCACGTAGTACCTGCACTTGGCGACAATTTGCTGGTCCACTTCAAAGGGACCGTAAGTGTCCTGCTGCGTCATGCCATCTCCTTTGCGTCCATCCGGTCAACCCTTGGGTTTCCTTGCGGCGGCATCCATCGACTTCTTTGCGGGTTGCGCCATGAGCATATCATCCCTCGATGGGATCAAAGTAGAGAATATCGCTCAAATCGCCAATCCGATCTTGCTTTGGCCGCAACACCACTCGCACGCGCATGCCGATCTTGATGGTTTCCAGGTTGGCAGCCGGGTTGATCATGTGGTCGACCCCGGAATCGCATCCATCCAGTTTCACGGTGCCGTAGGCAAACGGCGGTTGATGCGGTTTGCCGGTCGTCGGGTCGGTCAACGGCATGTGCATCGTGGTAAACCCTTTGAGCACACCCTCATTGCCCAGTTCGACCCAGGTTTCATTTTTCACGTGGCACACGGCGCAAACCACCCTCGGCGGAACTTGCACCCGCCCGCAAGCCGGACACTGAATACCATAAAAGACGCCATTATCGCGCATTTCAATCAAAAACTTCGATAGGTATTTTCCGGCCGCGAACCGATATGGCACATCCACGGTGATGGGTATGTTGGGTGACTCCTTTTTGAAATCTTGGCCCGGCATCATTTTTTCCTTTCTCACCCCTTGCGATCGATTAATCGTCCGTACTGTCCGAGAGCGCCACCAGGACTGTCCAGTTCGTGCCTCCGTAAGCGGTGGTCAAAGCTCTGCGCACGTTCCTGGGAATCTGGTGACCGCCGGCGTCCCCACGGATCTGCAGTGCAGCCTCCCAGACCCGGAGCATCGCCGAGGCGCCGATACAGTTGGTGGCCAAAACGCCGCCGGAAGGATTGACTGGAATAGGACCATCAATCTGTGTTTTTCCCGCTTCGATGAGTTTGTACCCCTGGCCCGGACCACACAACCCCAGATCTTCGTACCACACCAGTTCAGCCCAGGTGGCCGGTTCATATACCTCAAACACGTCAAAGTACTCAACGGGATGGGTCACCCCCAGCTTTTTGTATATGCGACCGGCCGAGGTCTTTGAAAAGATGGGTCTTGTGGTGGCGACATCCCGCCAATCATATTCAAACTGCTCATTGTGGGCCGTATCCATGGCGCGTATCCAGACGGGATGCTTGCATCGATCCCGAGCCGTTTTCTCATCGCTCAGAATCATGGCGCATGCCCCGTTGGAGGCCGGACACATGTCCAAGAGACGGATGGGATATGCGAGCATGCGTGAGTCGAGCACATCTTGTATATCAATATCGAGCTTGAGATGGGCGTATTGGTTCTTTCGGGCGTTTTGCCTGGACTTGACCGCCACCATCGCGGAATGCTCTTCCTTGGCGCCATGAACCGCCATGTAGGAGGCGCCCATCATGGCAAAGTAGCCCACCGCGGCGCCGGCCATGGACCGGCCGAACAGCGGATGGGCCACGCCACTAAGTATGGCGCCCGTATCCCCCTCTTCCTGTTTTTCGAACCCGATGCAAAGCACTTTGTCGAAAAGACCGCTGGCCACGTGGTGCGCGCC
>JABDRH010000637.1 GCA_013041835.1 Desulfatitalea sp.
GGGCCGCCGGGATTCATCTGATATTGGCCACCCAGCGGCCGTCGGTGGACGTGTTGACCGGCATCATCAAAGCCAATTTTCCAACGCGGCTGACCTTCCAGGTCTCCTCCAAAACCGATTCGCGCACCATCATCGACACCAACGGCGCCGAGAACCTTTTGGGCATGGGGGACATGCTCTTTTTGCCACCGGGCACCGGCCGGCTGCAACGCATCCATGGCGCCTATATTTCCGAGCAGGAACTGGGCCGGATCATCGATTTTCTCAAAGCGCAAAAGGCCCCTGACTATGATCATGCCATTTTGGCTACACCTAAGGAAGAGAACACCGGCAGCGAAGAAAAAGACTATGATGAACGTTACGATGATGCCGTGGCTCTGGTGGCCCGCATCGGCCAGGCATCCATTTCCATGATCCAGCGTCATTTGCGCATCGGTTATAACCGGGCGGCGCGCATTATCGAAATGATGGAGCAAGAGGGCGTGGTGGGGCCATCCGACGGCGTGAAGCCGCGGGAGGTGTTGGTGCGGAACCTGGATCATTCCCCTTAACTTGTTAAGAACACGAAATAGGTCTGCACCATGAAACTGTTGATCGTTGCTATCATTTCGTTTTTCGTCTTTGCCTTCTGTTTCGCCGTATTTCTTTTTAAAGCCAAACGCGAAGAAGGACCGCCCCGGTTGCACCGCTGTGGTGCCGGACCGGACTGCCACTGTTACGAAAAACAATCCAAGTGCACCAATGGCGCCCAAATCCTCGACAGCGTCAGTTCATCGGATACAAAGGCTCATACATAGATATCGATAAGCTTGCCGCTCTTGGCCGCCGGGATCAGGATGCCATCCGAACCATAGGCCAAGCCCGGAACGGGCGGGCGTGACGTATGCGGGGGAATACGGAACACTCTTGGGCGCCGGGTGCCGGACTCAAGATGGCCGCGGGGCTGGAAGGCATTCTGTACCTTTATTGTTTTCGGCGCAACAACAGGCAGATAGATTGTGTCCAGGTTGGCGCTCATGCGATCTTTCCTTTAGCCGATGGAGCCATGCGGTCTTGCGGCGGATCCAATCCATTCACAACCGGTAAGGAAACTGCATCGCACCGTTGAAGCGGGGGCTGCAGAAGGTGCGGCATGCCGGTGTCACGCAATCCTGGTCGATTCGTCGCGGGGTAATAAAGGCGTTCAACCCGGTCTGCGTTGGGGCGGAAGAAAGAAATAATTCCCCAAAATGACGTTTCATTGAGGTCCCTCTACAAGGCACATCCACCGGTACATGCCTGATATGTACCGGTGGATGCGCCTTGTCGATAGGCGCCAAGGTAAGCAAGATAGGGGAATTGTTTCTTTCCTGCACCCTTAGTATTGCGAACCGTACCACGTTTTAGGTATGTTGTCGAACAAAGTGTTCAATCCTTTCACCCCGGGGAGACGATTTATTATGTACACTCTAAAACGGCTCGGCGGACTTGTGACCCTTTTTCTGCTTTTGGTCCATCTCTTTGCGGCGGTCGGCCCCTGCCCGGCCGACATTTATAAATGGAAGGACGAAAAGGGCCATTGGCATTTTTCAGACAGCCCCACAAGCGACGTGAAGATCGAGGACCCGCCCATTGCCGAGCATCGGTCCGATCAAAGCGGCCCGGAAACATCCGCGCCCGCATTGGATCAGACAGCAGGATCAGCCGCTTTGCCGGCCCCTGCCGAGAAAAGGGGGGCCGAGCCGTTTGCAGCAGGCACCTCAAGCGCACAGGGCGGATTGCTGTGGCGTATCGAGCGCCAAGGTCTGCGGCCCAGCCACCTGCTGGGAACAATTCACAGTTCAGACCCCCGTGTGGTGCGTTTGAAACCAGCGGTGGCGCAAGCCCTGGATCAAAGCGATCGCTTTGTGATGGAGATGGAGATGGACGCTTCGATTCTGACGGCCCTGGGTGCTGAAATGATGCTCGCCGGTGACAAAGACTTGGCGGATCTGCTGGGACGCGACCTCTTTGCACAGGCGGCTGCTGCCATGGCCGATTTCGGCCTGCCTGAACCGGCCGTGCGCCGGTTCAAACCCTGGGCGGTCATGGCGCTGCTGAGCATGCCCAAACCCACGGCCGCACCCGTTCTCGACCTGGTCTTGCACCAGCGTGCCCAAGGTGCGGGCAAACCCACAGCCGGGCTGGAAACGATGCAAGAGCAGGTGGCGGTTTTCGAGGGCATGTCGATGGCCGATCAAATCACCTTGCTTAAAATGACACTGGCGGATCTGCCGCAACTGCCCACCTTTTTTGAGCAACTGCTTCAAGCCTATGTGTCCGACGACCTCGGCCAAATCGCCCGCCTGGCCGCAAAATATAACTCCCGGGACCAGACCGAGACGACGCAACGTTTCATGTTGCGCATCAATGACCAACGCAACGCGCGCATGGTGCGCCGCATGCAGTCCCATCTTGCCCGGGGCAACAGCTTCATTGCCGTGGGCGCCCTGCACCTTTCGGGTCCCACCGGTCTGATCGATCTGTTGCGGGCCGAGGGATACCAGGTTATACCGGTGACCCGATAGCCGCCACACCATCTTCCTGCATCCTTACAGGCGGACCACATCCTCATCCGGCCCGGCATCATCAACATCAGCACCGGTGAATCGACGCGCATGACACTGAAAGGTCTCCTCGGTGATCAACTCTTTGGCCAGCAGGGATTTCAGGTAGGTCAGCTTGGATTTGTCGCGTCGCCGCCGGGCCAGTTCCGCTTCCAGATCCACGTTGGCAAACAGGGCCACCTTATAAT
>JABDRH010000651.1 GCA_013041835.1 Desulfatitalea sp.
CTTAGGGCTCGTGCAAAAATAACTTCACATTTTTATGCGCCGATCCATCTCACCCGGCTGCGTTATAAAAATACAGAACATCTCGACATTCTTTATTCTTTGTGCCTTGCCGGGTGAGCGCCTCAACACCTAAAAATGTAAATTTAGTTTTGCGCGAACCCTAAGGCAATGGCACCCTCCGTTTCAATCGCACCAGGATTATTCAAATCTTGAACTGAATTTTGCACCATCGGACCCGACCACCATGACCCCCACCACCTATTATATCCAGACCACCATCTCGATCTATTTTCTTGGATGCTATGCGGATTACCATAGGAATAGTGTTTTTTTACGGATTTCATAAGACCTGCCTTTTGATGGTTAGCGACATTGGGGCCTGTAAGGTGCTGCCGGCAAGTGATAACGCAATATGGCTCGTTACGCAGGTTTGATGCTGCCGGGTTCCCCGGTTATCCAAACGGCTGTCAGCTTAACATGCGTGAATTTCCATCCTTCTGGTGTTCGGATATGCTTGCAGTCATACCATCCTCCGGCATCCCAATGATCCAGTGGATTCGTCTTCACATGCACGGCCTGAAGATAGGCGCGTGATGATGCCGTATCGTCTGTGATAACAATCTGATGATTGGTGCTGATATGGTGTGTCGCCGTATAACCAGTGATTAACCCTTTGCGTAAAAAGTCCTCCATTTCATTACGATGGATAGTAATGGCCGCGCCGGATTTTGATGCCGGATCGGGCAGTTCAAGGATAGCGTCTTGTGTATAATTATCGATATATCCGACCACATCCTTCGTATCGAGCGCACGGGCAAAGCTGAATAAGAGCTCGCTTATCAGCGCTCGGTCCACCAGCCACTGAACTTTTTCCACAAATGAATCATCCTCTTTTTCTAATTTCATTTTAATACACCTCTTTACGCGTGAATCCATCTATTTCTTCGAAAAATTCGATCTCCGGCGCACGCATTAGAAATTGATCGAGCTGTTTTATCAGTTCTTGGACGTACGGGGTTGACATGTGATCATCGCATGCTTGCTGATCACGATATTTCTCATAGAACAAAAACCGGCTGGCGTCTTTCTGGCTGCGGTGAAGTGTATAGGTTACCGTTCCTTGCTCATGCCTGACGCTTGGAATGATATCTTTCAGCAGCTTTTCCAACTCTTGCGCTTTTTCCGGTTGTGCTTGCAGGATTACTTTTACTGCGATCATGTCGAACATCCTTTCGGTTGAGTCGTTAAAAAAGAGACATCTGGCCTTGAAGATCCAGCGCCATGCCGTATTCATCCTCGAAATCGGCCTGGACGCGCTGGATCAGATCCGGCGTGAGGCCGGAAACCGTTGCGGTAATTGTATTGTTTCGTGTATTCGCGGCCAGGTTGCTGACACGGCAACCTTCGGGCAACATGGAGCGTAGCAGCGTTCGGGGGCTGACCGCGCCGTTTTTACGGTTGGGCGGTTCATAGACCACGTGGCGGCAGGTGGCTCTCTTCAGGTGCCACTTCAGATAGGCATAACGTTCGTTTTGCGTCTCCGGCTCCCGGAATTGGATGCGCACCGTCGTTTCATCGATCTGCAGCCTGGCGCCCACGCACCCTGCCTGTTTTAATATTTCGCGGATCGATTCGCGGGCCCGGCTGATCGTGCAGTCTTGCTCCCCTGGTTCATAATGGAGCACCGGCTCTCCATCCAGGCCGGCGGTGACCACTTCCGGCGGCAACCGCATCAATATGGATTGGACCTCTTCCAGGCTGGATGCTTCGCGCAGGCGCAGGAACGCATCCGTGCAGGTGACTTTGATCCCGGAAAATGACCGGGCCTGGCGGAAGGGGTCGGCGCCGCGGCTCTGCCACTTTTTGGGCAGTCCGGCCATCTGGGTGGCGCCATACTGCAGTTGGTGGGTGCTGCGGTCGACGATGTCGATCACGACACAGGCCGCTTTGCCGGGAGCGGTGCGCAGACCTCTTCCGATGCACTGGGTGTAGACCAGCGGCGATGTGGTGGGCCGGGCCATCAGGATACAGGCCACGGTGGGGTCATCAAATCCCTCGGTGAGCACCCCATAGTTGGTCAACACCTGGATCTGTCCTTTGTCAAAACGGTTCAGGATCTCGCCGCGGTCCTTGCTTTTGCCGTCGATCTTCTCGGCGCTGATGCCCATGGCGGAAAAATCCGCGGCCAACTGGCCGGCATGCTCGACGCCGGCGCAAAAGACGATGGTTTTTCGGCCTTGCCCCTGTTCAAACCACGCTTGCAGGGTCAAGGCCCTGGTGGCCGGGGCGTTCATCACCCGGGAAAGGGCGCCCACTTGAAAATCACCGGCCGACATTTTTAGATGGTCCAGGTTCAGATGACTTCCGACGGTGAAGTATTGCATGGGAACCAGGTAGCCCAAATCCTCCAGCTCCGTGCGGGTGATTTCAAAGGCGGTGCGGCCGAAGACATCCAGGGCGGAACGGCCGTCCGTGCGCTGAGGGGTGGCCGTCATGCCAAGCAACAGCGTGTTTTGGTCGGTCCGGGTGTGAAAGTAGTCGATCACTTCGCCCCAACTGGGCGACAGCGCGCGATGGCATTCATCACAAATGATCAGGGCATAGGCCTTGGGATCATATTTTTCCTTGCGGCGCACCAGCGACTGGACCGATGCCAGGGTAATGTCGCCGTTGCCCCGGGCGCTGCGCTTGCCTTGCTCGATTTGCACCTTGAGCCTGGGCAGGTGCCGGCCAATGGTGTGGGCGGTCTGATTGATAATCTCCCGGCGATGCGCGACAAAGAGCACTTTGCCGAAGGTGTTGCCGGTGCGCAAGGCCTTGATGATGTGCGTGGCGATCACGGTTTTTCCGGCGCCGGTGGGTAGATAAAGGAGCATGCGCCGCTGATGCGCTTCCTGGTATCGCGAGACAACGGCGGCCACGGCCATTTTCTGGTAGGGCCGGAGCCGAAACGGTTTGCTCGCGGAATCGTGCCGTGTCGCTGAAGTCAGTTTAGTCATGTCCGGTATCTTGTATCAAAGCAGCAATAATGTCTTCGGTGGTCAGGCCCTCCTGGGGCCAGCGCACGCTGCCGGCGTTTTGCAGGTACAGGCCTGCCAGGTCCGGCCCCAGCCACTGGCGCGCCAGATCCGGGTAGTGCAGTTTGGCATGGCTGGGGTCGGCGGGCGCCGACAGGTTCTTTTTCAATAAGGCCTGGTAGAGACGCCGATGGGCGAGCAGAAGCGGCATCCGGTTTTTCTCCCGATACCGGTTGATGCGAAAAGCAATGTAGATACCGGGGGGATCCAGGTCGCCGAAGTAGTGGATGCCGGCGGTGTTCAGCCGGGTTTCGATGTCTCGCAGGCCGTCGTTCGCGCGTTCCGCGGCGCCTTCGGTCTCCCGGTCAGGACGGCTTTGCGTCTCCCGTTTGGCCGCGCAGGCTGCAAAACCCCGGCCGTACACAACGGCGCCGTAGTGATGCAGGGCGTCGTTGGCCTGGCAGCAACTCCAGTAGGTATTGGCATTTTCCACGACCAGCAAGGGTTTTCCCCGGGTCTGCCTTGGGTCCAGGGAAAAGGCAAGATACGGCAGCGGCTCGGGGCAGTAAAAGCAATCCAGGGCATCCAGGGAGAGGCGGCCGCCAAACAGGCCGCTGCGCACATAGGTGTCCAGGGCCTTTTCATCGCCGAAGATCTCCAGGGCGCGCTCGCGGTGGGGCACGCGGATCGGTGCCGGTGGGCGCCGGAGCAGGTATTGGTTCACCTGCGCGGCGCGTTTCAGCTCGGCCAGGGTGCGCAGCTTGGGGCCGATGGCCACCATCCAAGTGGGCTCCCAGGCCGTTTTATGGCGCAGATCGTCCAGGACTTTCCGGTTGGCCTGGTGTTTGGCATCCGCTTCGATGCGTACGGCGGTGACGTATCGCGGCAGCCCGGTCCGGTCGGTCCACGATTTTTTTTTGTTCCTGGGCAGGCGCAGGTGGTTTTGCTTTTCGAGTTCTTTCAAGGTTTCCAGAAGACGTCGCTGGATTTCGAAATCAGTCATCAATCCGATGGGCAGGCGGCGGACGGCCGTCTCGAGCTGCGCCACGTATACTTTTTTCAGGCGGCTGGCCCCAAGGGCTTGCCGTATGGCGTCATGCCAGAGGCGGTCCATCGGTCCTTTCCACGTTCAATTCGTTGACTTCCAGCAGATCGTAAGCGACGCGGTCAATCTCCAGCTTTTTATCCCCTTTGCGGATGGCCACGCGCAGTTCGAAGAGGCCCAGCGATTCCCGATCGTTGATGCCGGTCAGGTAGACACACTGAATCCCCATGGCCCGGGCCACTTTCAGCTGCACATCCAAAAAATCCGACCGGTTGCATACGCCCAGCGGGTTGTCCAGCACGAGAAAGGCGGGGATTCGCCCGTCGGGATGATTGTGGCGTTTTTTTCGCATGGAGATAAGTAGGGTATAAAGGAGCACCGCCGTGGTCAAGGCTTCGCCGCCCGACCCCAGGTCCTTGCCCACCGGTTCGTAGTTGTGACCGGTATCGTCGCATTTGAGCAGGCGGATGCCGAAGCTTTTTTTGCCCGTGGACGCGGCCAGCAACTGGTAGAGCAGTTCGCCGCCCAGGCAGTTTCCCGCGCGCGGGTTCACTTCGGGCAGGCGGTCTTTTTGAATCAGCTCGTGGAGCCAGTTTTCCACCGAACGTTTGAAATCGTTGCCATACCGGGTGAAGTCCAGCCGGGTGCCGGCGCGCAGGATGCTTTCGCCACCGTAAATAAAGATGTCCTTGGGCAGTTTCTGCTGGGCCGCGGTCTGCAGCTTCTGGTGATATTCCTTGGCGCGCGAAAGCAGCATGTCCACCAGGTTTTCCACGATGCGCTGGGAAATTTCCAGGTCGCTTTCGATGTTGCTGGCGATCTGATCACAGCGCTGAATCAGTTCTTCGGCCTGGGTGCCCAGGGCTTCGGTGTCATACCGCCGCAATTCATCGACCACCGCCGGCAGGTGGTTGCGAAAACGATCGCTTTGAAGGTCGGCCTGGAGGCGGTCGAAACCGTTGCTCATCCGCCTGCGCGCGGCATCCATGACCGTGTGTTCTTTCTCCCGGGCGGTTTTGCTTACGCGCACCTGGTCCCGCAAGGCCTTCACGGCTTCTATTTTTTCAGCGGCCGAGGATGCGCCGAGAAGATCCGGCCAGGCGGATCGGGGCGAATCGCCATCCCATAGCGGCGCATAATCCTCGGTTTCGGCCAGGCCGATCTGGATCTGCTGGCACCAGTTATTATGATGGTCGAGGGAAGCCCGAAGTTCCCGGCATCGTTGGCTCAGACGTTCCGTGGTCTGCTCGTGTCGACCGGCCTCGCTTTGGAGCCGATGGATCAGGCCGTCCGGGTCCTGGTCGGCCAGGTCCGATTCCGACACGTCGGGGTGAATGTTGTTGCGGCCGTGTTCGGCCAGTGCTTCGCCCAGTTGGTCGATCTCCCGGTTCTGGTATGTCATGTCCGATCGCAGGCCGCCTAGGGTACCGCTTCGTTTCTCAATCTCGCCGGCCAGCCACACCCGGCGTTGCTCGCGCTCCGAACTTTTTCCGGCGGCCCACCGGTCGGCCTGGGCAAAGTCGTGGGGATATTCCCGGCGCAGGGTTTGCAGCCGCGCCTCGTGATCCGCGATGGCGTTCTGCACGACCTCCAGCTCGGTTTGCAGGGCGTCGACGCCCAACTCATCGGCCTTGCGGCGCTGGCTCCGGCGGGCTTCCGAGAACAACTCCCGCAACGTCGTCAGATCCATGGTCAAGGCGGCCTGGTTCTGTTCTTCGGAAAGGACGGCTTCCTGGGGTTTAGGCACATCACCGGCCCGCTCGTCCAATCCGGTGAGCAGGTACCGGCTGTGGCGGATGTCGCCCACCAGGACGGTGATCTCTTCCTGATGATGCAAAAGGACTTTGGCTTCGCCGCCGATTTGGGTGGTCAATGCTGTTTTTGCGGCGATCATCGCCTCGCCCTCCCCCTTCCAGGTGTCCAGATCCCGGTAGCGGTCCAGCCATCCGTCCACCTGGCGCAACTGCTCGGTAAGCCGGGCCGCGTCGATGGTAAGGTCCTGGATGGTATTTTGCACTTCGGTCTTGCGCTGCCCCAGGGTGTCGGAAAGGATTTCGGCATCGGCGATTTCAGAAGTCAACCCGGCCAGGGTGCGATCCAGCTCCGCCAGCCGGTCGCTCAGGGCCGACACCACGGTCGCGTCGGCAAACATCTCCCGGTAGGCATGAAGGTCCCGGCTGTCGGCCGCCATCTCCCGGAGGTCGGCGGCCGATACCCCCACCTCCTGTTCCATGGCCGCCAATTGCGCCTTGAGCCGGTTGCGCGTCTCTTCCAGGTAACTCTCGGCATAAACCTTGGGATCCTGGGGACGGATCACTGCCTGCGCGATGGTGGTCAGGGCGTCGGGGGGACAGGGCGTGGAAATGACCACGGGCCGGTGAAGCCAGTGGGGTACGGGCAACTGCATCACCGTATCGACCACTCCCGCGCTGGCGGCCATGATCCCGGTGAACCGGCCGGGGTCGCTCTCCACGAACGTGGCGACTTGCCCGGGTTGTTCGTACAGGCCGGCCAGGTAGTCGGGAAAAGCCTTGAGCTCGCCGGGGCTGATGCCCTGGGCGTGGTAGTGGGCGATCAGCTTGCGGGTCTGGGCATCGCCGGCCAGCGTCTGGATGCCGGATAGTTGTTCCAGCTCCATTTCCACGTTCAGACGGCGGCGCTCCTTTTCCGCCAGGCGCTCCCTTGCCCGGGTAATGGCATCGTCAAGCCGGGACAAAAGCGCCGCGGATGTCGGCTCGAAATCCGGCGTGCCGGCTACCCGCTGCAGATGAGCAGAGGCCAGGAGCCTTTCGCGCTGCCGGGCCTCGGCATCCACGCGTTGCCGGGCCTGGTCCCGAAAGATCTCGGTTTCAGAGCGCTTTTTTTGCAGCGCCCGCCACTGGGTCACGGCGTTGCGCATCTTCTCGTCGAAATCGGCGAGACGCCCCTGTTCGGCGGTGATACGCTCCTCTATGCGGTGGATTTGCCCCTGCAGGCGGTCGTGGGCGTTTTCAGGCGTTTCTCCCGGCGCCAGCGGCAATGCCTCCCGGTTTTGTTCGGCGGCCTGGATGCGGGTGGTGTTGGCGCCCATCTTTTCTCCAAGGGCCTCGCGCTGAGCCTCAAGGTCGGCGCGCCGTGCTTCGGATGTCTTGACAGCGGATTGCAGATCGGCAATGCGCTCTTGCCATTGCGCGATGTCATCCATGATGCCTTGACGGTCGCTGTCGAGCCGGGCGTGGTATTGCAGCGCCATGTCGTCGACCCGGCGCAGCAGGGGCGAAAGCGCCGCGTCCGCCTGAAGCAGGGCATCCTGCTTGATCTGGACCTGGGCCCGGTTTCGCCGCAGTTGGGCGATGATATCCGCGGATTTCAGGGCGTTTTCTTCCATGCGGAAGGATTGGATCTCCCGCTCGGTCCGGGCGATCTCTTTTTCGGCCTGGTCGAGCTGTCCTTGCAACTGGTAACGCCGCACCACCGCCACGTTGGCCCGGGCCACCGCAGTTTGGGTCAACGCCTCCCGGCGCTGGTTTTCCGCTTTTTGCAGTGACGGCGCCAGCAATTTTGTTTCCTTTTCAGCCCCCTGGTTGGCCTGCTGGATGAGATGGGCGGCTTCACCGAGAACGGCCTGAAAGGATTCAACGGCGCTTTGCGCATCGCGCCATTTGCGGGCCAGGCCGTCAAAGTCGGCCATCCGCTCCTTGAGGTCCCGCGCGGCGCGCAATTGGGCGATTTTTCGCGGACGGTCTTCCATTTTTCTCAGGGACCGGCCAATGTTTTCACGCAAGTCGGCGGCTGCGTCCATGTCCGTCACGCAGCCCAGAAAAAAGTTCAAGAACTCATCCTCGGACCGGAATTTGAAGGCATCCTTGATCCCGCCCTCGCTGCGGGCAAAGTCGATCTGGCGATCGATCAGCCAGGGGTCCAGGCCCAACCGTTCCAGGGAGTCGGACCACTCTTTCTGGTTGTGGGTCTGCTGGACATGGGGAGACGCAAAATCCCTTACAGCACGCCAGGGCTGTTCCTGGTCCAGGAGGGCGTCCCAACCCGCCCGCAACTGTTCGAAAAAAGCCACCGACTGAGCGATGAAGAATATCCGGTCCACCTTGTCCTTGGCGCTGCGATGGCGGTACAGAAGCTGGCCGAGAACCAGATGTTCCTCGGGTTCGGCCTCGAACAAGGTCGGCTGCTGCACGCAGGCCACATCCACCAGCACCGCGGCGGGGCGGCCAGGGATCAAATATTGATCCAGGGTCTTGTCTCCGCCGGACTGAAGATGCTGAACAAAGCGCCGTTCATGGGGGCTGAAGACGCTGAGCACAAATGACAACACGGTGGTTTTGCAGGTGCCGTTGGCGGCAAAAAGCACGCCGTGGTCCGCCCGGCCGTTATCCCTTACGATGGGAATACATCCGTTGCGCAGCAGGTTCTTGCCGGCGGTGACATCGCTGATGAAAAATTTACAGAGTCGATACATCTTCGTCCTCTTCCGGCTCGTCGACCGATGCCGCCTGCGTATGCGCCGCAAGGATGTCCCTGAAAGCGTGGAACGAATAGACGATCCCTTCGCGCAGGGAGGTCTGGTAGGCCGGCGTGGGGCGGTATTCCACATCGCCGGGAGTCTCTTCGAACTGCAACAGGTAGCCGGTCTCCACCAGATGTTCCAGGACCCGGCTCACCAGGTCCACCCAGGAGTTGCCGGCGCCGGCCCGCAGACGGTCCGGGTTTTCTTCGGGCAGTTCGCGCAGGCGCCGGGCCACGGTGCGCACCTGGGGGTGCAGCCGGTCCTCCTGCTCGGGCAGGTCGGCTTCGACCTGGGAAAAGCGCCGCAGGATGTCGATCACATCGTTCATCACAATGGCGCCCAGGTCCTCCACCGGCATGTCCAGATCCGCCTCCGTGGGAAAAAAAGCGGCGGCGATGGCGCAATGCACCGGCAGCACATCCGCGGCCTTGAGATCACCGCGGGCCAGCAGCCGACCATAGTCGGTGAGCGTGGTCGCGAAAAAGGCGTCGGCATTGCGGGCCGACAGACGCAGTCCGCCATCTTCCAGGGCCAGCAGCCGCAGTTCCAAGGCCCGCAACCCCTCCTCGACGGCCGCGCGGAAAGCATCTTCTGCCTGGAAGCGCTGCACCAGTTCGGTCATTTCGGCGCTGTTCTGGGTCACGATGCGTTTTTTGCCGCTGCTGTAAGCCAGGCTCAGGTAGATGAGCCGGCTGACCGGGTAAATCGTCTCGTCGCTCATGGGGTATCCTTGCGTCGTTGCAAAGCGGGCTGGTGGTTCAATCGAAGTTCATGGCCCCGGTAGCGTCGGCCGGCGCACAGGTCCACGGTCACCCGCAGGCCGGGATCGGGCATCGACACCCGGATCTGATACCGGGCGGCCACGCGCCGTTCCACCGTACATTGAAAAACGGCCATGGCCACCGCCACGGGAAACAGGTCGCCATTGTGCGAGGCTTGGCACCGATGGGAGGCCTTTTCCAGCAAACGGCTGAGCAGGACCTCACCGTCGCGTTGCACCGTCGCGTGCAACATTTCAAAAGCCATGCGCATTTGCGCTTCGGTCAGGTCGGAGACAAAGCGTTCGATTGGGGCGCCGTCGATTTCATGGATGCTCTGGGTGCGGTCGCCGGGTATATTTTGCCGTTCCAGGGCCCGGTCGCAGGCTTCGATCACCGCGGCCGGGTCGAACAGGCAGCGCTGGGCCGGCGGGTCGATGCGGGCGATAAACTCGGTGCCCACCCGCGCCGCGTCATCCTCGCCCAGCCGGCACAAGCGGCGCATCACCTCCTCCATGGCGGGAAAGGCGCCCAGCACCCGCCGCCGGAAGAGCTTGAAACTGTGGTAGTGATAGTCCTCCGGAAGCTGCTGCAGTTCGCCCGAGAGTTTGATCAACTGGTTGTTGAGTCGCTCCAGCATTTCGGCCAAGCGGTGAAGTTTGGCCTCGTGTTGCTTCTTGGGAGCGGCCAGCAGGTTCTCGACGACCATGGTGTGCAGCCGCTGCCCTTCTTTCTGGATGGTGGTGGCCTGGTTCACCCCCTCATCGGCCAGGGCCCGCACCTGATCGAAGTCCACGGCGTGAATATTACGCCGGATCTGGCGCCGCACGTTGCGCATCTCCAGGGCCTTTCGGGCGCACTGCTTGCGGTTGCCGTCGGCCACGAGGATGGCATCGTCGACATTGCCTCGTTCGATAAGCAGCTTGATCCGCAGGTTGCCGATGGCCGTGGCATCCAGGGCGCTGGTCTCATAGAGGCCGAAATAGGCCGCGTATCCCTCGTCGGTGAGCGTAAACAGCGCTTCGTGTCCCTCTCCGGTATACACGGTCTTGATCAACCAGAACCGGCGGGTCCGGTAGCGGCCGGCGGCGGCGTTAAACCACGTGTAACGAAAGGGCAGATAGCGCTCTTGACGGTTGACCAGGTGATCGAACACCTTGTTAAGCACCTCGGTCAGCCCCTCCCGGGTGGCTTCGATACCGCATGCCGCCACTTGCCCGCGCGCCAGGGGCAAAATCTTTTCCATGACCTCGGCGCGGGTGGCGCCGGACTGGTACTCGGTCAGCTCCGAGATCACATCCAGCACGGCAAAAGCGATCCACAGCGCGTCGACACCCTCCCAGATGGCGTTGGTGTCATCGGTGTCGCTTGGCCGGAAGCGGCGGGACGCCAGCTCGAAAATCGGCCGCATGATCGAAGCGGAAAAGACCGCCCGGCTGACATCCGCCTGGAAACCGGGGTCTTTCACAGCCCCCGACGCGTCGGCCGGAGATGCATCCGCCCGAATCGCCGCACCTTCAGCCGCCTTTTGTTGCCGCTGAACGAATTCGATGATGTCGAGTTGAATAGCCATTGTCTGTTTCGGAAAGCCCTTTTTTTCGACGGAATATACCGGATTGCCTTTCGGTTTTCAATCGGCAGTCCTGTATCTCGGACAAACCGCACCCGTTGTCACATTGTGCACGACCGTCATGGTCGCTGCCGGAGGCAATCGTTGAAACACGTCGAGGCGCTGACCGGATCATCATATCGATTGAATGGATTGACCGGATGCGCCCAAAAAACAATACACCCCCGTCGGACTTGAACGAATATCCCAGAAAGTCATCACCTGCACCAGGATTGCTCAGGTTGACCACTTCCGCCCGCTTTCAATTCGAGGCCCAACCAGGATTCGATCTTTGCCGCGATGAACCCGATCAATCGTTTGGGGTCGAAGTGATCCAACGCTACAAAGTCGTCCGCGTTGGAAACAATGATATTAATGATGCTTATTTGGGGCAGGCCGACAAGCGGTGTTCCCTTGTCGCATTCTATTTCGTCCAATTTTCAATTTTAAGGTGATCGACCCTTTGGAATTCTTTCTCATTGTTCGTGACGAGTACAATATCATTACTTAAAGCATGAGCAGCTATCAGCATATCTAATGGGCCAATGATCTCTCCTCTTTTTTCTAAATTCAGTCGAACTTCACCATAGGATTTAGCGGCTACATAATCATATAAAAGAATCTCTATTGGCATGAGAAATTCTTCAACGCGCTGCAAATTCAGCTTGGGGTTTTTGCTTTTCGCTGCTCCGTACTGCAGCTCTGAAACCGTTATGATTGAGACACCAATGTCACCAACATCGAACTTCTTAAATTTATGTATGATTTCTGAGGGCCTTCGATTCATTATATAAATACAGATATTTGTATCCAATAAATATTTAATCAAGACCGTCTCGCTCCTGTTGTTGACTAGGCTGGCGCCTATCCATCATAAACGCAGTATCATATTTCATTAGATTCTTTTCCCAAAGATCCCAAACAGATTGATTTTTAGAAATTAAAAGCACACCTTCTGCAACCTTCTTAATATACACTTCGTTACCCTCGAACCTGAAAGCCTTTGGTAAACGCACGGCTTGGCTACGTCCATTATTGAATAATTTAGCAGTTTTCATTGCCATCCTCCCGAACTTGGTTTATACTAATTAGTATATACCCATCGGGCGAAATGTCAACCCTTCCGGCACGAGTTTCCTTTGCGGGCTATGTGCTCCCGTCAGGTCCTTCCCCTTACCAACACCGATGAAAACAGGGTGAAGGCGTGTGGCTGGCTTTCCCAACCTCTGAGTACTATGCCTGATAAGATACCCCGCTGGCATTTAACCGCCTCTCGACGACCCACCTGGTTCATGATCGCGCATGCCAGGAGCCCAACGGGGCTTCCCGAGTTCTACAGCGTCTCTCTTCTTGCATGCCATGGCCTGAGGACTCCGGCGGACCTCCACATCCTCGCTAAATCGGATGCCTCTGTGTTGCCTTCGGCGCGCGTTAAAACCCTCGGCGTCCACAATTTGCATTTCGAATGCTGTACCAGCACTTCAGGGAGCGCGGTCTCCCCTATGGCCTACAAGATTCTCTGCCTATTCTCACCCAAGCTCTTGCTTCCGTTACATTTTTATCCTCAAGGGTGACGTAAAAAACTCGCTGCAAACTGGTCCTATCACTGAAAAAGAATGGACCAGTTTTGAAAACTGCGTAATTCAATACGCAATATTGTGTATCCATTTCGGTCTGCCCATTTTCTTAATTCGGCCAATCCACTTTTTCTGCAATACGCCCTGTAAATATGCAGATTGATTTTATTGGCTCAATTTGGAACTATCAATGCGATTAAGGCTTACACCAGATTCTGCTGCTTGTATGACTAATTTTATAGGAACATCAGGGGGGACCCGGACCATAAACTTCCCACTAATCGGGATGGTCATCTTTTTTTATTGGCGCAAATGGCGAAGCCGTTTCAGACGGATTCAAGGCGTATCGGAATAGTTTATGAACACGAACATCCCCTTCAAACGAATGCCGGTCAGTATCTGGGTGCTCGGCCTTGTGAGCATGTTCATGGACATCTCGTCGGAGATGATCCACAGCCTGCTTCCCCTGTTCCTGGTCGGCGCGTTGGGTGCGAGTACGGTCGTTGTCGGTCTGATCGAAGGTTTGGCCGAGTCCACAGCCCTTATCGTCAAAGTCTTCTCCGGCGCCCTCAGTGATTACCTGGGCAAGCGCAAGGCGCTGGCTGTCTTCGGTTACGCCTTGGGCGCGTTGACCAAGCCGTTGTTTGCCATCGCGCCGACTGCAGGTGTCGTCTTTACGGCACGAATACTGGATCGCGTGGGGAAAGGTATGCGTGGCGCTCCGCGTGATGCATTGGTGGCGGACATCGCGCCAGTCGAGGTGCGCGGCGCGGCATTCGGCCTGCGCCAATCACTCGACACGGTGGGTGCATTCCTTGGCCCTCTGCTGGCGGTCGGCCTGATGCTGCTCTGGGCCAATGATTTCCGGGCCGTGTTTTGGGTCGCTGTCATCCCGGGCATGATCGCTGTCGCTCTGCTCCTGTTCGGTGTACGCGAACCGGAGCGGCACGCCGGCGGAAAACGCACCAATCCGATACGTCGTGACAACCTCAAGCGCCTGACGAGAAGGTACTGGTGGGTGGTCGGTATCGGCGCGGTGTTCACTTTGGCGCGATTCAGTGAGGCATTCCTGGTGCTTCGCGCTCAACAGGGAGGTATTCCAGTCGCCTATGTTCCTCTGGTGATGATGGGCATGAACGTGGTCTATTCGGGATCAGCCTATCCGTTTGGCAGACTGTCGGATCGGATGAGCCATGGCAAGTTGCTGTGGCTGGGCTTGATGGTCCTGGTCGCAGCCGATCTGGTTTTGGCCGCAAACGATCATTGGCTCTCCGTGGCTGTTGGTGTCTCCTTGTGGGGCCTTCACATGGGAATTACCCAGGGATTGCTTGCGACAATGGTTGCCGATACCGCCCCGACAGACCTGCGTGGCACCGCCTTTGGCTTTTTTAACCTGGTCAGCGGCATGGCCATGTTGATCGCCAGCGTCACCGCCGGGCTCCTCTGGCACCGCTTTGGCGCATCCTTCACTTTCTATGCGGGTGCGGCTTTCGCAGTGTTGGCGATGATGGGTCTTGCCCTTAACGCATGGCGACAGCGGCAACTTCCGGAGGTGTCTCGATGACTAGGCGTCTCAACAAAGATTATATGAGCAGGTTGGCGGCACCACCCATAAAACGTGACCTTCCGGCAAGCGTGCGTGAACCGCGCTGACAATTATGCACAGTGAATCCCTTTGATGACTTGCAAGCGCTCGGCCAACATCCGGATCAAGTAAAAGCCCACCCGGACCAATGGATGCCGTGGAATTACAAACAAGCAAATTGTGAAGTCACTTGCTAACGATGGGCAGGTTGTCTTCACCCTGCCCGCTGCGTCAACGCCTTCCCGCTCCGTTA
>JABDRH010000652.1 GCA_013041835.1 Desulfatitalea sp.
CACGCATGGTATCGCCGCAGCCGACGGGATCTGCCGTGGCGCCGCACCCGAGATCCATATGCGGTATGGATTTCCGAAGTGATGCTGCAGCAAACCCAGGTAAAAACCGTCGTGCCCTATTATGAGCGGTTCATGTCGCAGTTCCCGGATTTGGCCGCGTTGGCCGGCGTGGAAGAGCAAGCGATCCTTAAGGCCTGGGAGGGATTGGGATACTATACCAGGGCCCGCAACCTGCACCGGGCCGCCAAAATAGTGGTTCAAACCATGGGCGGCCGGTTGCCGGCCGAGCGCGTCGCCTTTCGCGCTTTGCCCGGCGTGGGCGATTACATTGCCGCGGCGGTGCTGAGTATCGCCTTCGACCAACCTTTCGCGGTAGTGGACGGAAACGTGAAAAGGGTGCTGGCGCGTTTGTTTCTTTTGAATGCACCCGTTAACAACACTTCATTCCACCACCAATTCCAAGCATCGGCGGACCGCCTGCTGGAAAAACGGCATCCCGGCCATCACAATCAGGCCATGATGGAATTGGGCGCCCTGGTCTGCACTCCCAGGTCACCCCATTGCCGGCACTGTCCGGTGGTGCTATGTTGTGGCGCCAAAAAGGCTGATGTCATCGGCCAATACCCTAAAAGAGAGCCGCGCAAGGCAACGCCGCTGAAGAGATGGGCTGCCGGAGTGGTACTGAAAAAGGGTCGCCTGTTGCTGATCCAAAGACCTGCCCGGGGGCTTCTGGCCGGATTATGGGAGTTCCCCGGCGGTGAGATATTCCCTGGCGAGGATCCGGAAAAGGCATGTCGTCAGCGCATACTTCGACACACGGGCCTGCTCGTGGCGGATATCGGCCATGTGACCCTTGTCCGGCATGCGTATACGCATTTCAAACTCAGCATGGATCTTTTCTTATGCCACTGGAAGAGTGGTCGGGTGAAGCTCAGCGGACCGGCGGCGTTCCACTGGGTCCGGCCGGACCGGCTCGACCGCTTTCCCCTTCACAAAGCCGTGCACAAGGCATTGCCGAAACTGTTGGAACTGCTGGACTGATAGCGCATCTGAATGCAACCAAAAGATATTAAATGATTATTTGATCAGCAATGAAACCGTTGCTTGATCCATCGGGTGGATTGGGGTAACTTGATCCCCAATCCAAGGAGTTGCCATGAAATATATAGTTTACCATGCTTTGGCGGTTTGCCTTTGTGTATTGCCGTTTACCGCCAAGATGCTATCCGCCACGACGTTCGCTTATATTCCCAGCTACGAAGACGACCGGGTAGTTCGTGTGAATACGACAAATCCGGATGGCGAAAGTGGTTTTGCAGTCGTGACCATTGATCCACAAGAGGCGGATGGCGGCGTCTGCGGGCCGTATGGTGTGGCGGTGTTGCCCGACGTCACGGACAACCTGCGCTATGCGATTGTCACGTGTGAGGGCGACAGTGAAGGGGATTGTACCAATCGTAGCGGAGATGCTGTGGGCACTTTCGTCAGGATTCTGCATACCGACTTCGAAAATCAAACAGTTCCGTCAACCCGCATCTACAATGGGGTAACGGGCGACACCCCGCGCGGCGTCGCCATCGAGCCGGATGGTGAATATGCCTATATCGCCAACTACTGCAGCGATACCGTCACGATGATCGATCTGAGCGGCTACCAGGCGGTGGCAAGTCCCGTTACGGTGGGTGAAGGGCCCCTGGGTGTCGCCGCCGTGCGCAATGCGGACCAGGATGTTTTGGTTTACGTGACCAACAATCTGGATGGATCGATAACCGTCATCACCCACAAGATAAAAACACAGGATTCGCAAACAACAACGTCGCGAACCCTTGACAACATCTGCAAACGGCCGGCAGGGATCGTGGCCATTCCAGGTCAAAGCGCCGTGTACGTCGCCTGTCAGGGAACTGAAGGGGTGTTGACGGATGGCGGTATCTACCGCATCCTCACGAACGCGTTGGATACGCCGCCGGCTAGGATCATGGGCGGCAATCCATATTTCGGCGTTGCCGCGGCTTCCCAAGGCCGCTTTGTGCTGGCCACCAACAGTC
>JABDRH010000657.1 GCA_013041835.1 Desulfatitalea sp.
GGCGTCATTCCCCAGTTGGTGGGGCAGGTACTCACCACCTCCACGAAAGAGAAGCAACGCCCTTCCATCTGGTAATCGAAGGCCCGACGAATGGCCGCCTTTGCTTTTTTGATGTACTTGGGACGGATGACCGTCTGCCGGGTGATATAGCCGGGGGTCGCCAGGGTGCCCAACAACTCGGCCATGCGGATAGGCATGCCGACGTCGTCGGTTTTGCGGCCGAAAGGCGAGGTGCTGGTGCGCTGATCAGGCATGGTGGTGGGGGCCATCTGCCCACCGGTCATGCCATAGATGGCATTGTTCACAAAAATGGTGGTGAACTTTTCCCCGCGATTGGCGGCATGCACGATCTCACCCAGACCAATGCTGGCCAGGTCGCCGTCACCCTGGTAAGTGAATACCATCAGGTCCGGCCGCACCCGCTTAATGCCGGTGGCCATGGCCGGCGCCCGGCCGTGGGCCGCTTCCTGAAAATCGCAATCAAAGTAGTTGTAAGCCAAGACCGCACAGCCCACCGGTGCGATGCCCACCGTACGGCCGCGAATGCCCAACTCGTCGATGGCTTCAGCCACCAGACGGTGGATTATGCCATGGGTGCAACCGGGGCAGTAGTGGGTATGCTGCGCCGTTAAAACACCGGGTCGTTCAAATATCTTCGCCATGGGTCTCACTCCTCACCAGGGGCAGGCAGGTTGGGCCGCCCGCCGCAACCATTGGGAAAGTTTTCATATTGGATCGTTTGTGGATCAGGCCAAAGCGTCATTCACCACCTCAATGATCTCTTCCGGCGTGGGAACATCGCCGCCGCACTTGCCATACCATTTAACGGGACAAATTCCTCGAACGCTACGTTCCACGTCCTCGACCATCTGTCCCATGCTCATCTCCACCGACAGGACCAGGCGGCAGCTTGGCTTGCCGGCCGCCGTGAAGACCGCGCTTTCGGGAAAGGGAAACAGCGTTTGGGGCCGGACCATCCCCACCGCGACGCCCTTGGATTCAAGCATGGTGATGGCGGTTTTACACACCCGACTCATGGTGCCGTAAGAGACGATAAGCACTTGATAATCGCAATCCAGATGGAAATCCTCGTACTGCACTTCGGCCTGCTTCATCTGCTCGTACTTGGCGCGTAGGGCAAGGTTGTTGTTGTTGAGCACCTCTGGATCCAGAAAAAGAGATTTGACCAGGTTGCGCGTCCGGCTGCCGCGATGATCCATGCCGTTGCTGGCCCATTCGTCCTTGTTCGAAGGATCGCTTTTCAGATGATCGGGGAAGGCCACCGGCTCCATCATCTGCCCGATGAGCCCGTCGCCCAGAATCATCACCGGGTTGCGGTATTTTTCGGCCAAAGGGAACGCCTGCATCACCATTTCAGCCGCCTCTTGCACGCTGGCCGGCGCCATCACCAGCAGCCGGCAGTCCCCATGGCCGACCCCTTTTGTCGCTTGGAAATAGTCACCCTGGGAGGGCAAAATACCCCCCAATCCCGGCCCGCCTCGCATGATGTTCACAAAGACGGCCGGCAATTGCGCGCCGCACAGATAGCTCAGGCCTTCGCTCATCAGGCTGATACCCGGGCTGGATGAAGTGGTGAACACACGCGCGCCGGCCCCGGCCGCACCGAAAATCATGTAGGCGACAGCCACTTCGCTCTCCCCCTGAAGAAATACCCCACCCACCTCGGCCATCCGCCAGGAGAGGTATTCGGCTACTTCGGATTGCGGGGTGATCGGATAGGCAAAATAGTTTAAACACCCGGCACGAATTGCAGCCTCGGCGATAGCCTCATTGCCTTTCATCAAAACCTTGGGCATGGTCTAGCTCCCTGGACACCGCCCCGTGCCGTAATGAACCGGCAAGAGGGTACGGCGCTATTAGGCGATTTCTGTCAAAGAAGATACCCTCTGGCTTGTCTTTTTTCCCGTCTTGTGCGTTGTGTCAAAGGCCGAATACAGACCGTACGCGTCCTTTGACACGCCTTGAAGATGGAAGAAAATCCGTCGCAATAGGGCATGTTCGTTTCCGCCAATCGCCTTATTTCTCATTTTTACACACATCCGCATCGGCGGCAACGGAGATGGTAATGGCCACGTCCGGGCACATGGTGCAACAGATGGCACAGCGAACACAATCCTCGGCTCTGGCCTGATACGCCGGGA
>JABDRH010000662.1 GCA_013041835.1 Desulfatitalea sp.
CGACAGCATTGGGGGGCAGCCCTCCCCAAAATCCGTGATAATCTGAAACAATCTAACCGGTGCGCAGGGGGACGTCAATGGTATAGGGGATGAAAAAAAACCAAACCGTAAAGTACTTGACTGGATCTCCGGTCATGATGAAATACACCTTAGGGTTCTTTTTTTCCCCGGCGTTGTGTTCAACATGCCGAGCAGTGCATCCTCCTTGCACCAGGGCTTCGCCGACCGCACAAGATATTGGCCGCCTTGGCCGGTGAAACGAAGGTGCGTCCACCGGTCAACAGGAACATGATCGTTAATAACAGCGTCGTCGCTTTTCAGGCATCTGTTCTTTTTCGAAACATGGGAATCTCCTCTCTTTGATTAGCGCTTGGGCAAATGCCGCGACCTCCACCCGTAAAGCAATCCGTACAACCCGAAAATGATCGACAAGGCGACCCCTCCTTTAAGGGGCCGACTCATCGAGGGGTTGGCCGTGGAAAGGGGTGACGGAGCGGCTGGCTTTCCATCGATTTCGGGAGTAACCGAAAAATTCAGGGCCAGGCGGTGGCCCATGCCGTCTTGCACGGTGGCCCGCCAATCCCCGGGCGTGTCCGCTCTGACCATGAAACATCCGTTGCGATCGGTGCGCCCGGTCTGAAACACGATCTTCGCATCGGGGGCCTTGACTTCGACCTTGGCGTAACTCATGGGTTCACCGTCGTCGTACAGGGCCGTGATGCAATGGGCCCTGACGGTGTCGATGTATCCCTCGACACCATGACACCAACCCTGGGTGGTGAACATCATCGCTACCAAAAGCGCAGCGATCCATATGCTACCTGTTTTCATTTTTCTTCATCCTTTAGCCGTCTTCGGTGAGAATCGCGCGAGGCGCCGGCATCCGGCGGCGGTCAAACCAACTGTAGGCCACCCTGCCCAGGCCGATGGTCCCCAACCCGAACAGGGCGGTTATGGGCTGGCTCTTGATGGAGAAGATGATGATCCACAAGTTGCCGAAAATGAACAATAACGGCGTCAGCGGATAACCAAAGGTCCGGTAGGCGCCGGCAAAATGCGTCGCGTGCCGTCGTATGCGCATCAGGCCGATGACTGTCAGCATGGCAAACAGGGAAAGGGTGAAGCCGATATACAACAATAGACTTTCGAAGGAGGCCGAGACCACCATGGCCACGGCGATGGCGGCTTGAAGAAAAATGGATGCGGCCGGTGTGCGGCGATTGGCATCCAGACGGCCGAACACCGGGAAAAACAACCGGTCTTTGGACATGGCGTAGTAGATTCTCGGTCCGGTCAGGGTCATGGCGCTGACCACGGACAACAGCCCCAGGGCGACGGCGCCGCTGAAAACCCGGCTCATTTTGGAACCGAAAAGGGAGGCCGCCGATGTGGCCCCGATTTCCATAACCCCCTGCATGGCCGATGGTGGCAGGGCATACAGGTAGACGAGGTTCAGCGATACATACAAGATCACCACCAGGGACGTACCGGCAAACAGGGAAAGGGGAATGTTTTTTTGGGGATTGAGAATTTCGTCTCCCAGGTACGCGGCGGCGTTCCAGCCGCTGTAGGCAAAGGAGACGAAAATCAGGGCCACGGCAAACTTCTCCGAAGACCAGGATGTATTTGCCGCCGCTGAAAAATGGTCGATGCTGCCGTTGCCCAGCCATAAACCGGCGCCGATGAACACGACCACCAGGGTGATTTTAAACACGGTCAATCCGTTTTGAACCCGGCTGCCGACGTGCAGGCTATGGCAGTGGATCAGGGAAAAGATAACGATCACGCCGATGGCGGTCAGGGTCAACGGTGACAAGGTCACAAGGCGGGTGCCGGCCATGGAAAACACCATCCCCCCATCGCCCGCGGGGATGGCAAAGGTCTTGAAAAGGTAGGCGGCAAAAGCCATGGATGCCGCCGCGATCGGCGCGGAAAATCCAACGAAAAGGCTGATCCAGCCCGATAGAAAGCTTACCGGCCGGCCCAAACTCTCCTTTAAAAAGACATACTCGCCGCCGGCCTTGGGAAATCGCGCCCCGAGTTCGCCGTAGCAAAGGGCGCCGCACAGGGCGAACAGCCCGCCGAACAACCAGCACAGGAGCAGGGCCACCGGATCACCCAACTCGGCCATGATAAATCCGGAAGTGGTGAAAATGCCGGTGCCGACCATGTTGGCGACGACCAGGGTCGCCGCCGAAAACAAGCCCAGTTCTCTTTTTAGTCTATTGGACATTTTTACTTTATGAAAACGACGGTCAGCAGCAAAAGGGTCGGTAATCGGTTTTTCATTTTAACTCTCCAAAATGGTTTGGTGGTGGTTGTGATCTTATGATGATTAGTTCACGCTCCGGTCCAGAAAGTCGCCCACATACAGCAGATACTCGAAGGGGAGACGATCCTTGCCCACGCGATCGAGAACCGTTTCCAAGGTTGCGTGCATCACCTGTTCCCGGTCGGCGTAACCGGCGCTCAGTACGATGGCCACCGGCGTGTCGGTCGAATAGTGTTTGGAAAGAGCGTCGATGAACTTTTGGAACTCGGTGCGCATGGTGAACAGCACCATGGTGCTCTGGTGGGGTGCCATTTCATCCACCGACCAGCCCGAGGCCAGGATGACCGAATGAGAGGTCTTGCCCTCGGTCACACCGGCCTTGAGGGCCGCATTGGCCGCGTTGAAACAGCTCAGGCCCGGCACGACCTCGGTGCGAAGATCGCGCAATTCGGTAAGCGACCAGGAGCAGGGGCCGAAAACCAAGGGATCGCCGCTGTCCAACATGGCCACGGTCTTGCCCCCGGCCACCGCATTTCTTACCAAGGCGGCGAATTCCGCCTGCTTTTGGTGGTATTCCTCACAGCTCATGCGCTCACGGGCACGGTCGGCGGGAGAAACGTCGGCGCAGGATTTGCCATAGAAGGGAAAGAGCCGGTGATACCCGGTGATCACCTCCTTGCCGGCCAGGTAGCGCCGAAATTTATCCTCGAGCCGCCGGTGGGCGAAGATCAGGTCCGCCGATTCGATGACTTTCAGTCCGCGCAGGGTGATCAGGTCCGGATCGCCGGGCCCCACCCCCACCAGGTAGAATTTGCCAAGGCCCCCAGTGTCGGTCGGCTTTGCCCGGCATTGGGCATGGTCCAGACGCCGACCCACGTATACGATGGACCGTCGTCCGTCGACGCGCGAAAGATCCGCGTTAAACCCGCCCACGGTGCCCAGAGTTGTTTTCTCCTCGCCCACCACGCCGGCATCAGCCACGATGGCCACCGGTGTGTCGGCGGCATAGGCAGAAGAAAGCCGAGCAAACAGCGCCTTCATGTCCCGGGGCATGAAAATCACCGTGGTGGCCCGCTGGTGGCCGGCCAATTGCTCCAAGGCATCCCGGCTGTTTTCCTTTTTAAACGGCGCGGTGAGAATGACTTCACCCAGGCCGACCTTCAGCGCCGCATTGGCCGCGTTGAAGGCGCTCAGCCCCGGAACGATGCTGGGATTAAGGTCACCCAGTTCCCTGAGGCTCCAGATGTCCGGCCCATAAATGGTGGGATCGCCGCTGCTGAGCAGCACCACATGCCGGCCCGCCGATACGGCCTCCCTGACCAGACCGGCGAATTCGGTCTGCTTTTGATGGTATTGTTCGCAGCTCATCCGGTGTAGCGCACCTTCAGGCGTTTTCGCCTCGCTGCAATCCTTGCCATAGTAGCGGAACAGGACTCCGTATCCGTCCAGGACCTGTTTGTCCGTAAAATCCACGTAGGGATTCAGTTTCGCCTGGATTCGCGAATTGCAGAAAACCACGTCCGCGTTGCTGATGGCTTCCATGGCGCGCACGGTCAAAAGATCCCCGTCTCCGGGGCCGATGCCCACGACCCGGTAGCTGCCCGGGGGGTGATCCGATTCGGCGGTGGAAGGCGGGATGGGGGTTGTGCATCCGATGGTCACCAGCCACAGGAGCCCTAGGGCAAAGGTCCCGATCAAGCATCGATGGGATATGCGCTTGTCTTTCATGTCATTTTCCTCAATTCCTGGTAGATTTTAAAACAGTTAAAATCGAAGGCGCAATGTCGCGCCCGCGGTGCGATCATCGGCCATAAAACCTTCGGTGTTGTAGTAAGCTTCATCGAAAAGGTTCTTCACATAGAGGCTCAATGCGGCCTCTTGCATTAAATACTTCTTTTCCCACAAAACCTGTTCAATGCCGACATCCACCGTGTGATGGGCATCGATGGAGACTCGTCGAAAATACCAGACGTCATCACTCAGTTTATAAGAAACTTCAGTGACTTCAGAACTTTGAAAGCGATAGTCCATCTTCAGTTCCGTCTTTTCGAGCAATTGATAGCGGATGCCGGCGCTGACCCGGTGCCTGGCCCGTTGATCCAGTTCGGTCTCGGCCGCGCTTTCGTCTCCCCGGTTCTCGAAGTCCTGCCATGAGTATCCCAGGTAAAAGGAGAGGTTGTTGGCGAGGTGACCGTTGGCCTGCACATCCAAACCGTAACGATAGATCTCTTCCAGGTTGACCTTGTAATCGCTGAAACGCAATTCCTCCCTGTAATCGGGGTTTTCGGGATCTCTATCCGAAAAGCCGGCATAGTCACTGTTTGTGGCGATGAAATCCTTGATGTCGTAGAAGGAGAAATCAACGGAAAAGTCGATATCGTTGAACAGGCGGCGGTCGAAAATGAGATCGTAGCCCATTCCGTGCTCCGGCTCCAGAAACGCGCCGGCTGGTTTACCCTGGGGGTTGTAATCCCCATGGTAATCCGGTGCGCGCCAGATCTTGCTCACGCCCAGGGAAAGGGCGCTGTCACGCAACCAATCGGCCATTCGATCCATCTTCCAGGTGACGAAGGATTTGGGAATGAACTGGTCCCAATCGCGTTCGATGTAACGACCCAAGGTACTGTTCCATAACTTTCCCTTGGCTTCATTGCTCACCCAGATGTTTACTTTCTCATAGCGCAGCCCCAGGGTCAGGTCCAAACTATCCAAAAGCTTCCATCGATGTTGAAGATAACCGCCTTTTTTATTGATACGTTCCGTTTTCTCATCGTCCAATCCCTCATCCGAAAGTTTTGCCAAATCGAATCCGATGGTGGTCGTGTGATCTTCCGACCACCGGATCTCATCTTCGAGTTTGCCGCCCTCCTGCCACCAGTCCGTATCCATGACACTCGCCTCGGTGTCGCCGATCTTCTCGTAATAGGCGCGCGTTCGGTTGTCCTTTCCCGTGTACGCATTCAGATTAATCCGGCCGATGGGCGTGGGATGTTCCACGCTTAGTCGATACGAATAGGATTCGCCGTCCCAGGTGGGTTTCATATAGGGGTCGAATGGGCCGCCTCCGGCTACGGGATAGCCGGCGTCATAATCGCCGTCCGCCTCGCCGGGATTGTTGACCGGCGGATGTCTGTCGGTGTCGCTGCTCGAGGCGCTCAGTGTCACGAAACCATCGCCCGGCAACAGATAACCGAGGCGCCCGTACACGGTTTTAATCTCGGTCTCGCTTCGCCTGAGGTAACCGTCGGTCGAGTAGTTGTGGTAGGCCGCGTCATAACAAAGATTTTTTATGGACCCGCTGGCGGTCGCAACCGTGCTGATGGTCTCGTAGGAACTGTAACTGGCAGTCAAGGCGAGATCCGGTTTAAGCCCTTCTTTTCGTATGGGCTTTCGGGTGACCATGTTGATCGTGCCGCCGATGCTTTTGCTGTCGAACAGGGCCGAGTGAGGGCCGGGAAGGATCTCGACTTTTTTGATCATGAAAGTCGGGAGTATCGCGTAATCGACAATGTTGCTGGATTTTCTCCCGCCCGTCTTTTGGACCGATACCGCGTCTATGGCGGTTACGAAACGCTTGGCGTCGAATCCTCGCAGATAAATGGAATCGACGCCAGGGTCCTGGTCCGTGCCGCGAAAGTCGACGATCGGCTGAGTCTTGAGCAGATCCTGAATGTTGCTCTTATCGCCGACGGATGAGAAATCATCGACGTCGATGACGGTTTTCGAAGGGGTTTGCTCAATTCCATGGAATCCGCTTTTCCCGGTAACGACGATCGTTTCCAATTTTCTGACCGCTTGTGATTCCGGTTGATCAACCGACGTTGACTGTTTCGCCGAATCCGATCCGGAAACCGCCTCCCGGGCCCATCCCACACTATTTGCGCACACGCCGATCAACAAGAGAACACCACACCATCCTGCCCAGATACCCATCCGCTTCATCTGATCGCTTCTCCCTTTTCACACCATCTCCATTTAGTAGGGGCAACATCAACCGGTTCGCCCTGAAACACAAAAAGTAGATAACCGATACAATAAAAATGACATGTTACCGGTTTACCGCACATGTTGTTGCATCGAAAATTACTTCAGGCCAGGCGCTCTGAACTTGTATTTCAATTCTATTCGTTCACTGCCGTAAAAACGATGCGATGGTCCACCAGGTTCATGCCTTTAAGGCGTCCCTGGATGACTTTCTGTTCACCGAAAATCGTCACCATTCGGAAAGTGTTGTTTCCCTGGGGTTCGATGATGTCCACCGATTCAAGGACCAGTGCTTCGGATCCGTTTTCTTCCAGATAAACATCGGCTTCACACATGGTTCCACACCTCCTTGATTTCTTTTTCCACCAGACGCTGCACAAAATGGGGCAGCGGTTCGTTGACAATGCCAACGATCCGGCACTGCTCCTGGGAAAGCGGCAGCAAGATTTTCAGGGCCTGGCAGGATGTGATCGCCTCGGCCATGCGGGGCGTCAC
>JABDRH010000670.1 GCA_013041835.1 Desulfatitalea sp.
GACTGGGCCTTGATCACGTCGGTCAGCGTGGTCCTGTCGTCGGCATGAGCGGTTTCGACGATCTTGCGGATGTGTTGCAGCAGCTCGGTGTTTTGCCGGGTGATGGCTTTGGCCTGCCGGATGTACCATAACTCGAAGTAAGACGCTTTGACGGCCAGGAGCGTTTCCTTGACCGCCTTGTCCAGATTGAGGCGGGCGATGCGGGCATCCGCCGCCACCAGTTCACCCACCTTGGACATCTTGCCCGGAAAAGGGATCTGCTGCGAAATCTGAGCGCTCCATTCCTGAGGCCCCAGGCGGGTTTCGATGGGCTGCGAAAACCAGGTGACCATCACCTGCGGGTCCGGGTAGCCGGTGGAGACCCGATAGTTTTCAACCGTCGTGCGCCAGGCTTCACGCGCCTTCCGGATCGATGGATTGTCGGCATAGGCATCATCGAGGAGATCTTCAAGTCGCACGGTCGATTGCACTTGCCGATCCGTGCGGACGGGTTGAGGATCGACATCAGCGGCGAATACGTGGGCTGAAGCCGCCAGCAGCAAACCAACAAGGATTACCAGGACGCGCCGGCATCTGGCTGCGGATGCGGTATGGACTGCCGCAAAGGGGTGATGATGGGAAGACTGTAGAACCATAGCGATCTCCTGATACCTGATACGAGATACGTCACGTAACCAGCGGCCCCGGGGCCATCATTCGAATCAATGCCAATCAATTGTCGTGCCATCCGATTAACATACTGATTATTTATCATATTTTATTATAGTCGATATTTCATATGATAAATGGTGCGTATTTTTTACTCGGTTGAAGCGTAGAAGTCGAAGAGGTGCGAAAAAAATTAGCAGTGCCGCCAACCGCATTAATGATGCAGCAACAAGGTCGAGCAAAAAATTTGCACCCTATGTTTCGCCGAATTATCCTGGTGCCCATGAACATCGTGCCCCGCCGACAACTATAGGGTTCAGGAAAGAAATATAAATGTTCGCCGTAAGGCGAGGTGAGAAAAAGGCGAAATAATTTTCTGTCATTTTTCGTTTGTTACGGTTTGTATAAGAAATACAAATATTTACAATTCAATTCATATTGACAACGGATTCATCTCTTCAGTAAAGAACAAAGATGCATCATTTGCCTAGAATCATCAAATTCCTACTGGTTGTCTGTTTGTCGATGGTGCCAACGACTTCAGTTTATGCTGAAAGCGATTGCACTGCCACTTACGGCGCGGGTTCTACTTCCATTCGTCTGGCCACCGGAAGCCCCGGCGAACTTGGTTTGGTCGAAGTGCTGGCCAACGCGTTCAACAACACCCACGATACCCGGCTCTGCTGGAAAAAAGCCGGTTCCGGCGCATCACTAAAGCTGCTTAAAGAGAAAGAGGTGGATTTCGTGATGGTTCATGCGCCGGCGGCGGAAAAGCAGGCCGTTGCGGATGGGTGGGCCGTCAAACGCCACCTGATCGGCTCCAATGAGTTCTATATCGTCGGCCCAAAGAATGACCCTGCCGGCATTTCAACGGCCGCCTCGGCGGCTGAAGCCTATCGAAAAATCGCCGATGCCAAGCGCAAGTTTTTCTCTAGGGGCGATAACTCGGGGACTCACAAAAAGGAGATGGCCATCTGGAAGAAGGCCGGCATCCAGCCAACGGATGCGTGGTACGTGATCACAAAAACGTTTATGATGGCCACGCTGAAAACGGCCGATGAGAACCGCGGCTATTTCATGACCGATAGCAGCACCTGGGTGGCGGCCCAAAAAGAGCTCAAAAACCTCAAAATCCTGTTCCGTGGCGACCCCTTTCTGATCAACACCTACCATACCCTGTGCCAGCCCGAAGGGGCGACAGCCGGTCAGCCGCTGGCGGCGCGGTTCATCGATTTCGTCGTTTCCGAAGCAGGTCAGACACTGCTTCGCGATTATGGTGTCGACCGTTATGGCCAGGGGTTGTACAACGATGCCGCGTATGCCCGGCAATACGATCATTGATGTATCTGCTGAATAATATCCTCATCCGGTATTTTTCAATACCTGTAAGCGTCTATTTTCTTCCGGCCATCTTTTTTATGCAACATTGGGTCGGTATCCGTCATGGTCGAAACAAGTAGGTTGGTCTTTTTGCT
Source organism: Desulfatitalea sp. (assembly GCA_013041835.1). GTDB lineage: Bacteria > Desulfobacterota > Desulfobacteria > Desulfobacterales > Desulfosarcinaceae > Desulfatitalea. The sequence continues at coordinate 2,124 of JABDRH010000670.1, forward strand.
CCGGACATGGCTTGCCCCCAATCAATTGAACAATCTCCTGCAACAACGGATTATCAGAAGTGACAAATTCGGCAATGGCATTCAGCTTCCCAACCAAGTCTTCAGCACCGGCATTCTGAGGTTCCAATGCTTGGCTATGAGACCCCCCGATGAAAATGATGCCTAAAGCCAAACAGAAGATATTTACTATATTTCTCACTATGACACCTCCTTTTAACGCCTCTCACCCCCTGATATATAAATTTTTGACGAACGTGGATAGACATTCACCTCATATGGTGGCATTGCTATTCTTAACCGCTATTCTTTATTGTTTGAAATCCTCATCCCACGGATGGTCATGATCGATGGTTATGCCAAGCACATATGATCTGCTGTTCTTCGGCGGATCATATAACCGTGCAAACACGATACCCGTATGACCGGTTTTTTTATTCTTATAAGCAAAACTAACGGTGGAGGTTTTACCAATGGCGATTGTTTGCCATTTTCCAAATAAGGAGACAATATCTTGAAACCGGATGCCGCTGTTTAGTTTCGGAATCACTATCTCAGCCCTGGAAATGGTGACGACATCCCTCTGCGCTTGTCTGTAATAGGTGATGAAATACCCGTCTCCATCATAACAAGCATATTGATTTTGGTCATAACCACCCGCACTTTGGCTACCGCCCATTATCTGTATGGCCTTTTCCAACGTCGGAATGTCTGATGTGATGTGCTCGGCAAGGGGTATCAGTTTGCCCAGTAGTTTTTCGCCGGCCTTGACGGGTTGATTTTCATTAGCCAACGATTGTCCGCAAGCAAGAAGCATGCTTGCATATGTTAGCAGTATGGCAACTGTGATGTGTTTGAGCACTTTTCCATGAATCAACGCTTTTCCCCCCTTATATACATTTTTGACGAACGTGGATAGAAATGCACCTCATATGGTTGCATTGCTATTCTTATCGGTTCGTGTGGCGCTGGTTCAGTATAAGGATGCACAATGATGTGATTACCTTTAACCAAGTATGACTGTTGAATCATCTCATCAATATCCTTGGGTTTGACATGAATGCATCCATGAGATTCGTCTAAAAAAATAACCAATCCCTTTGAAGCCATAGCCTCGCCCCCAGGGGTTGGATGGATCATTTGACCGCTTATTTTCTCACTACCATCCAATCTCCCGTTATTGTTAAGATCTTTGAAAAAGTAGCTCGTGATATGGCCAAAATCATTAAAGACCCACGTAGCAGGAATCTTAAATTCCTGATAAAGAGCGAAATGGTATTGCATAATTTCTTGCTTTGTTTTTGGGCAGTATTTCTTCAGCGGTTCCCACAGGTTCACGGCCTTGCGTTTCACCTGAAGCTCGCCATTATGTTCCCTGAGCAGCGACCCCCATTCCACCCCCGACCAGCCATCCGCATACCGGTGGCTTTTGTGCGCCCATGAACCGGCGATGACATAATCACCCGGCGTGGTGGGGCCTCTCTTAAAACCATCACCGCCCATATCCGGTACGGCGGGGCCGCCCACGGCATCATAAATCTTTACCACAACTCGCGGCATGTTGCTTGACCTCTCTCTCCCTGGTATTCACCCAATGTCCTTTTCTGTCTCAAAGGGGGGGCATTGGGTGTGGTTCCATGTAAATTGAGAAGGAAGCCTGAATCTTGGGTCGTGATTACCAATCAATGCCGCTGCTGATAGCATATTGGTGGTTGGCTTGCCAGTTGAAATACCGCCGATACCATCAACTCGATCTGTATCGGTGAATGCGACTGGGATTTGATCACGTCGGTCAGCGTGGCGCTGTTGTCGGCATGAGCGGATAAACCGTAGAAATCAAAGAGGTGCGAAAAAAATTAGCAGTACCGCCAACCGCCTAAAAACCAGCAGACTCAAGAAGCGCAATATTGCCGTAACTTTCAGCTTTGCCAAAGTATTTTCGATCGGCGGTGACAAGCACGGTATCCTGCATCAGTAGCGCCACGGCATGATAAAGGGTGTCGAATATATGATGCTTCAGTTCTGACGACAATTCACATGCCTTTAAATAAACCTCTGGTGCCTCGATGACGTCAAAATTGATCGCACAGAGGTCCTCGATATCCGCCATTGCCGTTTCAGGGCTCAACCGCTGGATCACGGCAGATGTTTCAGCCAGCCAGTGAGGCGGTTGATGGACCGCCACCCTTGATTCCCTTATAAGTTCGAGAATCCGTAAAGCCTTGTCCGCATGACCTTCATCATCGCGATCAGGCAATACCCATTTGACGACGATGCTAGTGTCCGCCACGATGTGTTTCATGAACGCAAATCTTCCCTTGCCGCACGAATGCGCGAACTGTCCACGGGCCGCTTGGTTTTTCGCCGCGCCAACAACCGGTCAATGGCTTTGGCGCTTCGCTGGCGGTCTTTTTCTTCCTCGATGCCCCGCAACATCAGCTCTGTGATGATGGCGCTTTTGTTACGGCCGGCAAAAACGGCATTGAACGTTTTTTTAACCTCATCGGGAACACTGTAGTTGACTGTCGCCATGATTCCCTCCTGCAAACTATTGTTGAAATTTTCAACAAAATAGAGGATTTTATCATTGATGTCAAAAAGAAACCTTGCTCGGTATGCACACTATCGCCGAATCCCTCCGCTCTATTTTTGGCGTAATCAAACCGGCCATGCAATCGATCGGGTCATCGATGAGGCCGGACAGAAAGGGTTTTGCCTTCGGAAAGGGTGTGCAAAAAATTTGCACCCTGTGTGTCGCCGTATTATCCTAGTGGCCATGAACATCGTGCCTCGCCGACAACTTTATCTGACCGCTATTTCCATTCTGTTGGTCGTCCTGCTTCTGCTTGTCTTTATCATTATCTCCACCGTCCACAATCTGAACCGGGAAAGAAACGCCGCCAAACACACCGTTCATCGTCAGGCGTTGACGTTGATCAAGGCACTCGAAGCCGGTGCCCGGGCAGGCATGATGATGCAAAAGACCGGAGCGGATGCCATCGGCAATCTGGTTCACGAAATCGGACGGTCCGATGACATCAATTACCTCTACCTGGTCGACGCCGATGGGAACGTGGTGCACCACTCCATCCCTTCGCTGAAAGGCACACGTGCGTTATGGCGCCCGCCATTCGAACGGTGGGATGATGTTCATACGCGTATCCGGCGTCTGTCCGACGCGGCCAGCGTGTACGAAGTGGCCAAACCGTTCAACCCAATGGGCACCCAGGCACAAATAACCACGCCGCCGGGAAAAAACCCGCAAGACGGGACGCCGATCCAATTTCACGCGCATGCCACCGTTTACCTGGGCATGAACATGGCGGCATACGAAACGGCCCGGCGTTCGGATTTGCAGCACGCCCTCATCATGGGGGGAATCGTTCTGGTGCTCGGGGGCGGCGTAATCTATTTTTTCATCGTGCTGCGCGGTTACTACATGCTCAACAGGACGTTGCAGGAGACCCGGGATCATACCCGCCAGGTCATCGCCAGCATGGCCTATGGCGTACTGAGCATCGACACGGACGGCCGCGTGGTCTCCTACAACCATCAAGCCCTTTGCCTGCTGGACATTGCAGAAACAGACATCGATCACATTGATCTGCATAAGATATTTGATTTCAAGGCCACCGGCATCGCCAAGACACTCGATCCGGGCGCATCGGTCCTAAGCCATGAGATTCGATTTCAAAAGCCGTCAGGAGACACCATCCCGTTAATGCTGACCGCCACCCCCATCAAGGACGAAACGGGCGGACGCAAAGGCGCGGTGATAGTGATCAGGGACATGAGCACCATCAAGGCGCTCGAAGAACAAGTGCGGCGCACGGAGCGACTGGCGGCGGTGGGCCGCCTGGCCGCCGGTGTGGCCCATGAAATCCGGAACCCACTGAGTTCCATCCGCGGATTTGCTTACCTGCTTGGAAAGGATTATGATGAAACATCCTCCAAGCACGAGTATGCCGATGTGATGGTACGCGAAATCGACCGGATCAATCACGTGGTTTCGAACCTGCTCGACTTTGCGCGGCCGATGACGCTTGAACCCGAAGATATCTGCATCGACGACATTATCGCTCATGTCGTCTCCTTGGTATCCGCTGACACAAAAGCGCAGAACATCGTTATCCATATTCACGACGGTACCGATTGTCTCCGGATGTTCGCCGACCCCAATCAGCTCACGCAGGCGATTCTCAACCTGATCCTCAATGCCATTCAGGCACTGGAAGGCGGCGGCGCCATCGACATACGCGCGGGTCATCACGATCAGAAACAAGGGGTTATCCTTCACGTGGAAGACAACGGACCGGGGATTGAACCAGCACTTCAAGAGAAGATATTCGAACCTTTCTACACGTCGCGTGAAAAGGGCACCGGCTTGGGGTTGGCCATGGTGAGAAAGATCGCTGAAAGCCACAACGGCGACGTCTATTTTGAGAGCCCGCCGCCGGGAAAAACCAGCGGTACCCGTTTCACGCTATTGTTGAAAGATGTTGACCGATGAGTGACCCAGCAAATGCCATGATACTGGTGGTCGACGACGACGCCTCGCACAGAGCCATGCTCAGAGCCGTCCTTTCCGCCGAAGGGTATCAAATCCAAGAAGCCGATGACGGCGACACGGCTTGCGCTCTGGTCGAAAGGCACCGGTTTGACCTGATACTGATGGATCTTCGCATGAAGCGGATGGATGGAGATGCCGCCCAAAAACATATGGCGAGTATCCATCCGGATACCCCGGTGATCATGATGACCGCCTTTGGTTCGGTGCGCTCGGCCGTGGAGATGCTTAAATCAGGTGCCGAGAATTATCTGACCAAACCGATCGACATTGATGAACTGACAATCATGGTGAGAAAAGCGCTTCAACATCATCGATTGGCGGCGGAAAACCTCAACCTCAAAGAACAACTGGGAAAAAAATTCGACCTTGGAAAGATTATCGGCAGCAGCCCTGCCATGCGGGACTTGATCGAAACCATGGCGTTGGTGGCCCCATCCGAAGCCACGGTGTTGATCCAGGGGGAAAGCGGCACCGGCAAGGAACTGGTCGCCAACGCCATTCACTACAACAGTTCCCGAAAGCACCAACCGTTCATCAAGGTTAACTGCGCCGCATTGCCGGAAACGCTATTGGAAAACGAACTTTTCGGCCATGAAAAAGGGGCCTTCACCGGCGCCGGCGGCCCCAAAAAGGGTCGCTTTCAACTGGCCGATCACGGCACCATGTTCCTGGATGAAATTGGTGAAATGGCGCCGGCCACGCAGGCCAAGATCCTTCGCGTCCTTCAGGAACGCGAATTCGAACCGGTCGGTGGAACGCGAACCATCCAGGTCGATACCCGCATCCTATCGGCGACCAATCGTCGCTTGGAAGAAGACATCGCATCGGATCGTTTCCGAAAGGATTTATACTATCGCCTCAATGTGGTCACCCTGACCGTCCCGCCATTGAGGGACCGGGCGTCGGACATTGCTTTGCTGGCGGCGCATTTCCTGCATCGGTATGCCGCTAAAAACCACCGGTCCTTCAAAGGCATTCAGCCCCAGGCCATGGATTTTCTCATGCAATACACCTGGCCGGGCAACGTTCGAGAATTGGAAAACGTAATAGAACGCGCGGTGATCATGGCCAGGGAAGACTTCATCGGAACAGAGCACTTTCCCAGCACCATTGGCAATCGCGAGCGTAGGAAAAGCGATCCGTCGCCGATACTGGCTTCAGGGCGCTCCTTGGAAGCGGTGAAAAAAGAAATGATACTGAAAACACTCGATGACATGGACGGTAACCGCACACAGACGGCCAAGGTCCTGGGCATCAGCCGCAGAACCCTACAACTGAAACTAAAGGAATATGGTATTCAGTAATGAATGCGCAACCTCATACAGCATGTTGTATGGGGCTATAAACTTTTCACTGAAAACCAAACCAGGAACACCGGCATGAGCCCGACCCCCAAGACATCGGAAAACCAAAAGCCAGCAGTCTACTCCACCGGAACCCGACCCGATGGGGACAATATCCTCCCGGAAACGATTCAGCGCCTTGAATCGGCCCTGACGGATATTTCCGTGAAAGCGACGGCTGAATTCACCAGTTCGCAGCAGTCCCGCATGGAGGCGTTTGATGCCATCCGGGCAAGATTCATGGAGACCGTGGAAGAAACCCAAGCAGCAACGACAGGAATAGATACGACGGTTTTCCGAAAAATCGAAAAAAAACTGGTGGAAACCATCCAATGGATGGACGCCCTGGTGTATTTCCCGGATGGCGTTCCCCACAAACGGATATGGTATGAATGGGCCAATGCATACAGCCGGATTGAAGCCGAGTTGCCGGATGCCATTGAGCTTGTCATCCCCGCGGGATTCTGGACCCCGTCATCTTTCGATGACACTCGCACAAGATATCAAAAAGCGATAGGACGGATACAAGAAGCTTTTCTCCGTTGCTGTTTTTCCCTGAGCAAAGCGGTGTTCTTCTGGCGCCAGGCGCCACCGGACACGGCTCCCGCACAAAAAAGAACCCCACAGGTCCGGAAATTCCTGTCCTGCTTTGTTGA
>JABDRH010000679.1 GCA_013041835.1 Desulfatitalea sp.
CACCCATGCCCCGGACCGCCTGGAAGCCGCCCTCTACGCCATGGTCGAACGGGCCGGCCGCGACCTGCGCCGCCAAGGCCGGGCAGCCCGCCGCGTCGTCGTCGCGGTGGACTACAGCGACGGCCGCCGCTGCGTGCGCCAAGCGCGCATCGAACCGCCCACGGCCAATGACCTGGCCTTGTTTCCCCCGGCCCGCCGCGCCCTGGACCTGGCCGTAGCCCGCCGCACCCGCGTGCGCCACCTGCGCCTTACGTGTGACCGCCTGGTCTATCCACCGTCCCAGTTACCGCTGTTCGAGGAGGAACGCCGGATAGTGTTGCGCCAGGCCCATCTGGTCTCCGCCCTCGACCGGGTCCGGGAGCGATTCGGATGGCAAGCCATCGGTGTTGGCCCGTTGGCCCGTTAGCCCGTGATCCCCTTAACCACCCGCTCCCACCACTCCCTCATGTGGGCCACGCCCTCCGTCAGGCAGCTTTGCCGGGCCGCGCGGCAACTCGGCTACGATCGGATTGCGCTGACCGATACGGACAACCTGTACGGGTTGTGGTCCTTTCTGGATGCGTGCCGGCAGGAAAGGCTGACGCCCATCGTGGGAGCCGAGATCACCGATCCGAAGCAGCGGCACCGGGCCGTCTGCCTGGTGGCCGAAACGCAAGGTTACACTCATCTGTGCCGGCTGCTCACCCAGCGGCACATGAACGAAGCGTTTCGCCTGGCGGAGGCACTGCCGGATCATGCAGGCGGGCTGATCGTGCTGACCTCGGACGTCGGTCTGCTTCAACGTTGGCACGGCGCCGGGGTGGACGTGGCCGCGGCCATGCCCCGGACGCCCCTGCCCGCCACGCACCCTTTGCGGCAAGCGGCACACGCCTTGAACATACCGGTGGCGGCAACGCCGGGCAGCTTTTTCCTGCAGCCCGAGGATCACACCGTGCACCGCCTGCTGCGGGCCATCGACCTGAACACCACCTTCGAACGGCTGCCGGCCGGCCAGACAGCGCCGGCCAATAGCTGGCTGGCGGCGCCCGGCATCTATCGCCAACGCTTCGCCGCCTGCCGCGAAGCCCTGACCGCCACGTTGGCAATTGCCGAACGGATTACCTTCACCGGCCCCGACTTCGGGCTGGTGATGCCGCCCTGGCACGACAGCCGGGGCCGCGATGCCGACACCGTGCTGCGCCAAGCGGCCTACCAGGGCGCCCAACGGCGCTATGGCCGCGATCTGCCCGAGCCGGTGGTGGATCGTCTGGTACACGAACTGCACGCCATCGCCCGCATGCGCTTTTCCTCCTATTTTCTGGTGGTGCGCGACATCGTGCGGCGCAGTCCGCGCACCTGCGGCCGGGGCTCGGGGGCGGCCTCGCTGGTGGCCTACTGCCTGGGCATCACCAATGTCTGCCCGGTCAAGCACAACCTGTATTTCGGGCGTTTTCTCAATCCGGGACGCAAGGATGCCCCTGACATCGACGTGGACTTTGCCTGGGACGAGCGCGACGACGTCCTGAAAAGCGTGCTCGAGCGGCACGGCGGAACCGCCGCCATGGTTTCCAGCCACATTTTGTTTCAACCGCGCATGGCCGTGCGCGAAACGGCCAAGGTGTTCGGTCTCACCGAGGCCGAAATCAGACGGGTGACGCAGCGTCTGCCCTGGTTTTGGCGCGTACGCGACCCGGGCAGCGATCTGCTGGCCGATCTGAAACAGCGGCCCGAAGCCCGGGCCCTGGACTTCGTGCACCCCTGGCCCGACATCATGGCTCTGGCCCAGCGGATCATCGGCGCGCCTCGCTATTTGTCGGTCCACCCGGGTGGGGTCGTAATAACACCCGGCCCGATTTGCGACTATGCGCCCATCCAGCGGGCCGCCAAGGGCGTGCCTATCCTCCAGTGGGAAAAGGAAGGGGTGGAAACCGCCGGCCTGGTAAAGATCGACCTGCTGGGCAACCGAAGCCTTGGCGTTATTCGAGACGCTATCCATAACGTTCGTGAAGACGGTTTTGATTTTGACGAGCACGGTTGGGAGCCCGAGGATGACCCGGAAACCCAGGCGGCATTGGCCCAAGGTCGCACCATGGGGTGCTTTTACATCGAAAGTCCGGCCACGCGCCTGCTGCAGCAAAAAGCCGCGGTGGGGGATTTCGACCACCTGGTGATCCATTCGAGCATCATTCGGCCGGCGGCCAACGACTTTATCCAGGAGTACATCCGCCGGCTGCACGGCGGAGCCTGGGACCCGATCCACCCCCTGCTGGCCGACGTGCTGGACGAAACCTTCGGCATCATGGTCTACCAGGAGGATGTTTCCCGTACGGCCGTGGCCCTGGCCGGATTCGACGATGCCGAGGCCGACGGCCTGCGCAAGGTGATGGCGAAGAAGGACCGCCAGCGCCAACTGCGGGACTACCATGAACGTTTTGCCCGAGGGGCGCGGCGCCGGGGCGTCACTGAGGCACAAATCGAAGCGGTGTGGGCCATGATGATGAGCTTTTCCGGCTACTCGTTCTGCAAGCCCCACAGCGCCTCGTACGCCCGGGTCTCGTTCCAGGCCGCCTATCTCAAGGTACACTTTCCGGCCCACTTCATGGCCGCGGTGATCAGCAACCAAGGGGGCTTTTACAGCACCTTCGCCTATGTTTCCGAAGCGCGCCGCCTGGGGGTTTCGATCAAGCCGCCCGATGTGCGGACCGGACGGGTCCGCTGGCGCGCGGAGACAAGCGCCATCCGGGTGGGTCTGATGGCCGTCAAGGGGCTGGGCGCCGACACCATGCAGCGCACCGTGGACCAGCGCCGGTACCGGCCCTTTGCCGATCCGGCCGACTTTTTCCACCGCGTTCAGCCCGACGACGCCGAGGCGCGCGCCCTGATCCTGTGCGGCGCTCTGGATTGCCTGGCCCCCGATCTTTCGCGGCCCCAATTGCTGTGGCTGCTGGCCCAGTGGCAGGCTGAACGTAAAACCGCGAGCGGCGCCCTACCCCTCTTCGAAACCGGCCCTGCGGTATCACCGCCGCCCCTGCCGCCCGACGATCCCGTCGAGCGGCTGCGCCGTGAGTTCGGCGTTCTTGGATTTTTGTGCAACACACATCCCATGACCCTATTTCGCGACGCCGCCCGCCGGGCCGGCGCCTTGCCGGCCCGGGAGGTGGTCCGGCGGGTCCATTGCCGCTTGTGCTTCGCCGGTTGGCTCATCACCGCAAAGGTGGTGCGCACCAAGCGCAGCGACCCCATGGCGTTTCTCACCTTCGAGGACGACACCGGCATCGTGGAAACCACCTTTTTCCCCAAGGCGTACGACCGCTTTTGCCACCTGATAGACCGCGGCCGACCTTACCTGCTGACGGGACGGGTGGAGCAGAACTGGGGCGCGGCCACCTTGACGGTGGACCAGGTGCACAAGATCTAACACCATGTGAGAAACCACCCCTTTCATTGATTATGGGGTTGAAAACAAGACAGGCTTAGATTATAAAAAGACATTCCACTATTGAATTCAAATTCAGACTCAAAACCAATTACCACGACGCCGAACTATTTCTTCTGAACCGCCTTAGGGCTCGCGCATAAAAAAAGTTCATCATTATTTAGACACGCGGATTTGGGTCGGCCGGGTTCAATCCGAGGGCTCAAACCCGCAGCAAGTTTAATCTATTTTGAGGCCGAAGATCAGGCCAAGATGGCCCGACGCCGTGATGGATAAATGGGATGATACAAGATATCAAAAAACATATCGAGATGTGTCCGAATTGTGTAGCAGGCATTTGTTATTGTTCCAAAAAGCGCGATATGGACATCAGGCAAGAATATCGCAGCAAAAATACAGGGCGTCTGCGAGACAAAGCCACGAACACCCGGCAAAGCCGGAGGCTTGAAAAATATGAACCGCTCAAAGCGATTGAAACGTTCGCTCACTTAGGGCTTTCATACAAATAAGGCGATTGGCGGAAAAGAAGATACCCTATTGCGCCGAGATTGGGTTCATCGGCGAGGCGTATGCTTTGGTTGCATATCCAAATACGCGGCCTTGTATACAACACGGCAGATGGACCAAAGATCAAGCAAGGTGGTTCAATTCTTTCATGCCCAGACCCTTACAACGCCGACACCTTGGACACCAGGTCGTAGATCGGCAGGAAGAGCCCGATGATAATGACGGCGAAGATGGCGCCGGCCACCACCAGGATCAACGGTTCGATGGCCTTGCCGATGGTGGCCACGATGACGGCCAGTTTGCGCTGATATTGCTCGGAGATATAGGTGAGCTGCTCGGAGAGGGTGCCGCTGTTTTCGCCAACGCTGATCATGCGCACCACGAAATTGGGAAAGACGGCCGCCTGCTTGAACCCGGCGGCGATGCCGTCGCCCAGTTCCACCGAGCGGGTGACTTCGCCCAGCTTTTCGCGATAGATTTCATTTCCCACCGAATCCTTTAAAATACGCAGACACTGTAAAATATCGATGCCGGCGTTGAAGAGCATGGCAAAGTACTCGGAGATGAAGGCCAGGTTGGAGGCTGAGATAATGGTTTTGGCCACCGGCAGCTTGAGCAGCACATAATCCAGGGCCTTGCGAAAACGCTGGCTGTGCTTGCGAAGCAACAGAAGTAAAATAACCCCGCCGACGGTCATGCCGATCACATGGGCAAAGTAAGCCTCGAAGAATTCCGAAATAGTGATCAGTATCTGCGTGATGCGCGGCAGGGCCACGTCCAACTCCTTGAAAAGGCCTATGATTTTGGGCACGACATAGGCAAACCAGAAAAGTAATCCTCCGCTTATGGAAGACAAGACAAACACTGGGTAAAGCAGGGCCTGTTTGGTATCGCTGACAATCCGGTCCACCCGCTGCAGGTGTTCGGCCGCATCCTTGAGCATTTGGTCCAGACGTCCGGTCTCCTCTCCCATGCGCATCAAGTAGAGTACCGTCCGGGAGAAAATATGCGGATACCGCTCGGCAGCTTCCGAAAAGCCCGCTCCGCCCTGAATACGTTCGATCATCTCGTCGAAGTTTCTTGCGACCATGGGATATTCTTCGGACGTGGCCGTCTCTTGCAGGGCCGTCACCAGGGGCATGCCGGCACGCAGCATCAGGGCCAGATTGTTGAGAATCTCCGCGATGACGATGCGCGGCAGCCGGCGCTGAGGCCGCATGTCGATTACACTTCGAAACGATTGGCCGAAGCGTCCCAGCTTTTTGACAAACAGCGTGATGCTGCCGTCACGCTCAAGGTGATTGACGGCCGACATGGTCTCCCGATAGGGCAGTTTGGCCACGCCGGAAAGAATTTCTCCGCCGCTGGTGATCAGTTTATAGCGGTAGTAGTTGGCCATGGTACCGTTTATCCTTGTTTTACGTGTCCTAACACGCGAACAGCCTCTTCCACGGTGGTGATGCCCGCCAGCACCTTACGAACGGTCACGTCGAAGATATCCACATATCCATTCTGCGCGGCCCGCTGCTTGAGCGCGCTGGTCTGTACATCCTGGTCGATGAGCTGCGCGAGCCGTTGGTCAACGGTGAGCAGCTCATAAACCAGTGTGCGGCCGAAGTAGCCAGATCCACCGCACACTTCGCAACCTTGGCCGCGGTAGAGTTTGTCAACGGCATCATTGTGCAAATAGGCCCGCTCTTTGCTGTCGGGCGTATAGGCGCTTTTGCAGTTGCCACAAATCTTTCGCACCAGGCGCTGACTGACCACACCGATCAGGGAATCGGAGATCAAAAAGGGACGAATGCCCAGATCGCGCAGGCGGGGTACGGCGCCGATGGCGCTGTTGCTGTGTAGTGTGGACAGCACCAGGTGGCCGGTGGTGGAGGCGGTAACGGCGGTGGCGGCGGTGTCCTTGTCCCGAATTTCGCCCACCAGCATCACGTCCGGGTCGTGGCGTAAAAAATAGCGGATGGCATTGGCAAATGTGTAGCCGGCCTTTTCATTGACCTGGGTCTGTCGAATGAGCGGGATGTCGTATTCGATGGGATCTTCCACGGTCACCACATTTTTTTCCAGCAAATTCAAGCGCCGGATGCCGGCGTACAAGGTGGTGGACTTTCCCGAACCGGTCGGACCGGTGAGAAGGATGATGCCGAAGGGTTCGTTAAACATCTTTTCCACCACGGCGATATGCTCGGGGAAAAAACCCAGTTGGGCCATGCCCATGACCGTGGTTTCCATGGGCAGCACGCGCAGCACCATGTTTTCCCCGTGGGGCGATACCGTTGTGGAGACACGGAAGTCATAAGGGTTGTTCAGTATTTGGGCTGAAAAACGGCCGTCCTGGGGCAGGCGTTGTTCGGCGATGTCCATCTGGGACTTCATCTTGAAACTGGAGACCATGCGGCTGAATCCCACGGGCAGGGACATGATCTGCCGCATGACGCCGTCCACCCGAAAACCGATTTTGACCGTTTTCCGGGACGGCTGGATATGGATATCCGTGGTGCGCATCTTGATGGCCAGGTGCAGCAAAAGGCGAATGAATTGATCCATGCTGCGGGCGTGTTCGGTGTCCTGGGTCAGCAGATTGATCTCGTTTTCTATGAGACGCTCCACGGGGTTTTCTAAAAAGTAGTAGAATTTGTGGATGGCATTGATGATTTTGCTGCGTTCGGCGATTTGGATGTTGGCCACCAACCCGGTCTGGCGGCCCACCATCTGCCGTATTTTGTCATCCCCGACGAAATAGGCGGCCACGTCGATCTGGTTGCCGTTTCGCCGGACGGGCAGAAAGGTGTTGTTCAAACAAATGTTCTTATTGAAGATCTTCAATACTTCCGCATCGGGAATCAGCGTGTCCACATCCAGGTATGGAACGTTGTTTTGCTCGGACAAGGTGGTGACCACATCGTTCTGGGTGACGAAACCCAGACCTTCGAAGAGTTCTCCCAAAAACTCCTTGGTGACTTTCTGCTCCTGAAGGGCGAATTGAATATGGGCTTCCGTGATGAGCCCTTTCTCCTTGAGCAGCTCGCCAATGGGTTTTCGCTTAGCTGGCTCGGCCATCGGAATTCTCCTTGTCCAATTGGTGGAGTAAAAAAAGCGTGGCTGCGTCGGGCTGACCGGTCACGGGCAGCCCGTTTCGGGTCTGAAAATCCACCACGGCTTTCATCAGGCGTGGCCCCACCACGCCATCCCGCGCACTGCGGTAGGTGCCGGCAACCGCGAGCAGCGTCTGCAAATGCATGATCTCTTCTGCCGCATAGCCATAGTAGAAATGGTCAACCGTCAACGCGGGCCGCCAAAAGAGCAGCCAGACCGGCGTCCTGCCCCCCTCGGACATCAAATATAAGGTACCGAAACGCTCCCGGACCCATGCCGGCAGCACGGGCAGACGAACCAACTGCTGCCCGGTCTCGCGGTGGACCTGTGCGGCCCACTGTGTCAGGGAGCCCTTTTGTCGCGCCTTTATGAATTCATCCGCCTGCTCGGCCAATTGATGGGCTTTAAGAAAGTCGCGTACGGCGATGTCCGGGTTCTGCCCGGATACCGGTGGCAGTGAATTGTCCGACGCCGCCGCGTCCACCAAGCCGCCGGTCATCACCGCGGGATCGATGGATGGGCGACTCTCCTGGGGCATGACCTGGGCTCGCGCGCCGTGTCCGGCATTCAGGTGAAGCATCCAGCCGCCGACGCCCAGACACAAGGGCAGCAACAGTACGGCAACCGCAACCGGTATACGGCGAAAGCGCCGCTTCACCGGTGATTGCATGTCCGCCTGGGCCAGCCGCACCGTAGTGCTGTCGATAACGTCGGAGGCGTCGCGGCAGACTGCATAGAGACAACGGTCCATAAGCATATTGATGCGTCTGGGGTTGCCGCGGCTGTGGGTATAAATGCGGTCGTGGGCGTCACGGGTCAGGCGGATACTGCCCGAATTGCCGGTCAAGCCGAGTTTGAAGCCGATATAGGTTTGTACTTCATCGCGGGCGAGGGGATGCACGGCTGCGTCGATAAAAATGCGGCTTTTCAATTGCCGCAGGTCGGGTGCATTGAGACGGTCGCGCAGCTCGGGTTGCCCCACCAGAAGAATCTGGACCAGTTTGCGCCCATCGGTCTCGAGATTGGAGATCATACGAACCAGCTCCAGACTCTCCCGGTCCAGGTTCTGCGCGTCATCGATGATGATGGCGCAATTGCCGCCCCGGCGGTAGCGGGCCAGCAAAAAATCGTAAAGGCGGTGCAGGGCGTCCCCGAGGCCGGCCTCGGCGGTGCCGGCCGCATCCACGGTCAGGCCGAAATCACGATTGATCTCCTGCAACAAGGCGGCATGCTTGAGGGAGGTATGAAAGAGCAACGCGGTATCGATCTGCTTTTGCGCCAGAATGGTTAAGATATGCCTGGAAATGGTCGTCTTGCCCAAGCCCACGTCGCCGGTCAACGTCATAAAGCCCTTGCGCGCGGATATGGCATGAACGAGCTCGGCGACCACGCGCCTGATGTGTCCGGACATGAAGAAGTGACTTTCATCCGGCGCCACTGGAAACGGATGACGCGCAAAGCCCAGGGATTGCAGATAAGCATGATCCGGCGGCAAATAGCTCCCCCAAAGAACGCCGGGCGCCTCTGTCGGCGGCGGTAACGGCGAAAAGGTACACGGCGCAAAGTTTTTCTCCATACCCCTAAACCTTCCAATAGGCGATGCGGGTCACGCCATCGGCGCTCATGTTCCCTGTAAATGAACCGGAATCGGGATTAGACGCACCGTCGACAAAGCGGTCAATGCGCTCAAAGGTGGCGGTCGGCAAATTAAAGAGCGTGATGCCCTGCCGCGTCGACACGAGCAACACTTGGACCGCCCTTCGGCCGAAGCGCTGCAGCCGGTAGACATAGGGGCGATCCGTGTTGGAACGGGGCGGCGAAATCCCCTGGCGGCGCATGACGTCCGCCAGCTGCTGCATGTATCCTGCCGGATCGTTCCGGTCCTGGGGGGGCCAATTGATGGCGCCCTGCCGCATCTCGACCAAACGGGTCTCCCAAAGACACAGGTAGTCGTTAAAAAAAGAGGCATCCAAGGCATAATCCGCGAGATGTCGGGCGCCCTGGATCACCAAAATCACGGCTATGCCGATATAAATGGCGGCAAACATCAATTTATCGGTAGCCGAACCGGATATCCTCATTGCAATTTCCGGATCATTTCGACAACCCGCTGGTTGTCCGGATGCGCTTTGCGGATATGCTGCAAACCGGCCAGGGCCGCCGAACGCCGCCCCAGGCGCAAGTGGACGACGACCAGGTTCAGCGCCGCCTCCAGGTCGGAGTCATCGGCCGCCAGGATACGTTCCAAAAGGACGCCGGCTTCTTCGTGCCGCTCTTGTTTGAGCAGCCAATACGCACGCATTTTCTGCACGTACGGACTCTGACGGCCTTTGATGCTTTCCAATTCGTGCAGCATGGCTTCCACCTGGGCCTCTTGCGGGGCTGCGGATCGGTTCATGGCGGTATCCAGCCGGTTGACAAGGCTTTGAATACGCTCGCTTTTGGCCCGGACAGCCCGACGGGCCGCTTGTGCTTTACGTTGGGTCGCCTCGGTCACATCCGGGATGGACGAGACCTCGGCCGCCGGCAAAGCGGCAATGGTGGGTGGTTCAGTGGCCGGCGACCGGCCTGCTTGACCGGACCGGCCGGTGTCCGGTGTATCCTCCGGTTGAACCGGCGCCCGGTCGGATCGCCTTGCCGGGGTGTCCGGCATGGCCGGGAAAGAAGCCTGCCCGGCGCTTTTCGCCGGAGTCCGGGC
>JABDRH010000680.1 GCA_013041835.1 Desulfatitalea sp.
CGTTAGAATAGTGCGCGACAAGGTTTCGTTAATGCTTCGGTTGATGATTTCGGCCAGGGTCTTCTTACGATATTTTCGCAAATTTTCACGAATGCGGTCGAAAACGATAATGGTGTCGTTGAGCGAATATCCGATGATGGTCAGCAGGGCGGCGATGATCGGCAAAGTGAACTCCTTGTCAAACATCGAGAATACGCCAATGGTGATGACCACGTCGTGAAGCAGGGCCACGATGGCGCCCATGGCATACTTGAGATTCAAAACGTAGAACAGGACGAGGCTGACCACCAGGCAACCGGCCATCAATACGGGTATGGGCAGTGCCACGATCCTAAGCAGATAGACCGCAATGAACAAAGCACCGGCCATGATCAGGCTAAGCAGCCATTTTAGTTCGAATCGTCCGGAAATGTAGACCGTGATCATCAGCAGGGCGAAAAACATGGCCAACAGGGCCTTTTCGCGAAGGTCGCGACCCACCTGGGGACCGACCATTTCAAAGGATTCAATCTCCACCTGGGCGTCGATATGAGCGGCCAATCCGTCCTGAAGCGTCTTGGCCAGACCTTCTCCTTCGGCCTGTTCGGCGGGTATCAGGATGCGGTAGATGGTCGACTCATGATCACCGAACTGCTGTACGACACCGGGTAGGGCGGCCGCCTCCAGGGCGGTTTTGACCGCCTGGATAGGGATCTTGACGGGCGCCTCATCCATTTGAAACCCCACCAAGGCTTCGGCGCCGCCGGCGAAATCAATGCCGTACTTGAGGCCGCCATGGACCACCAAGGTCCCAAGGCTGGTCAGCAGGAGGACAAGAGAGACAATGTAAGCCACGCCGCGGCGTCCTACGAAGTTGATGTTCACATCGGGTTTGATGATCTGCAAAGTCGGCCTCCTTGGGTGCCGGTCTTGATGCGCACGGCCCGCGCCATCCAGTTTTGGCAAATTAGCGTGCCCGTATCAAATGCTTAAGGTTTTCACCCGCCGCTGGGCGATGAATAATTCAAATAGGGTACGCGATAATATCAGCGCGGTGAAAAGACTGGAGATCACGCCCAGGCTTAGCGTCACGGCGAAGCCCTTGACCGGACCGCTGCCGAATTGGAACAGCACCAGGGCGGCGACCAGGGTGGTCACATTGGCGTCCAGAATCGTGAGTGTGGCCCGCTCGTACCCCGCGTCCAAAGCGGCCCGGGCCGTCTTGCCCAGTCGCAGTTCCTCCCGGATGCGCTCAAAGATGAGCACGTTGGCGTCCACGGCCATGCCGATGGTCAAAATGATGCCGGCGATGCCCGGCAGGGTCAAGGTGGCGTTCAAAGCGGCCAGCCCGCCGCCGATAAGCACGATGTTGAGCATCAGGGCGATGTCGGCGATAATGCCGGCGCCGCGATAGTAGACCGCCATGAACAAAAGGACGACCAGGCCGCCGATGAGCATTGAAGACAGGCCCTTTTGAATCGAATCCTTACCCAGGGAGGGCCCCACCTGCTTTTCGTAGAGGATCTTGACCGGTGTGGGAAACGCCTCCCGGAGCACCAGCGCCAGACTGCGGGCGCTTTCGTCGGTGAAATTGCCGCTGATGACGCCCTCGCCGACGATCTTATCCTTGATCACGGGTGCCGAGTAGACCTCCCCATCAAGGACGATGGCCAGCCGCTTGTTGATGTTCTCCTCGGTGACAGTGGCGAAAATCCTGGCCCCCTTGGGATTGAATTTGATGGCCACGAAAGGCTGCCCGGTCTGGTGGTCGAACTGCACCCGCGCTTCACTCAAATAGTCGCCGGAGAGCAGGGTCTGTCGTTTGAGCAGGATGGGGCGGCCGGCCATTTCAGGATCATCCTTGCGATAGTAGCGCAGCTCGCTGCCGGCCGGCACTTGACCTTTGAGGGCCTCGCGAACATCGTTGTCATCGTTGACCAACTTGAACTCCAGGTTGCCGGTGCGGCCGATCTCCTTTCGCGCCTTCTCGGGATCGATCTCACCGGGTAGCTGCACGATGATGCGGTCCTCGCCTTGGGGACGGATGTCGGGCTCGCGGGCGCCGTACTCGTCCACGCGATTGCGCACCTTCATGACCGCTTTTTCAAAGGCAAGCTTTTTGATGCGCTTGATCTCCTCCGCCTTGAGCGTCAAGTGAAGGACCTGCCGGCCTTCCAAGGCCTTGGTCTCGGATGAATAGTCCCGAAACTCATCGACCACCAAGCCCCGTGCAGAGGAAAAGTCTTCCTGATCGCCGAATTCGACGGCCAGGGTGGTGGTGGCGACCCGGGTCAATCCTTTGATGCGGATATTGTTCTTGCGGACAAAGGCGCGCAGTTCGTTGAGGGCACGATCGACCGTGTTTTCCACGGCTTTGTCGCTGTCTACCTGAAGCACCAGATGCATGCCGCCCTTGAGGTCCAACCCCAGGTTGATCTGCTTTCTGGGCCACAGGGTCGGCGCATCCTTCTTTTCCACAAGCATGTCCAGCGTCGGCAACACGTAAACAAATGCGGCCAGAAGGACCGCGGCAATAACGACGGGACGCCAGGAGAGTGTTTTCAAAGCTCGGTTCCTCTTTGTTCGATCATCTCATTTTGCATGGCATGCACCCCCGATATCGGGATGCGGGCATTTCAACATCAAACAAACCGCCGTCCGCCAAAGCCAGGGCGGGCCAAGCCGCAGGCCTATTTTTTGTCGGCCTCTGATTTGCCTTTCGCCGGCGCGGAAGCCGATTTGTTGCCCTGGTCCAGTCCGGCAACGTGCGCCCGGCTGACCTTGACCCGCACCTTTTCGGCAATCTCCAAGGTTAAGCTGGCATCGGTTACGCCGGTGATGCGTCCGTAAAGGCCACCCGAGGTGATGATCATATCCCCTTTTTTAAGATTGCCGAGCATTTCGCGATGCTCTTTCTGCTTTTTCTGCTGCGGCCGAATCAGCAAAAACCACATGATGGCGAAAATGGCGATCATCATGGGCAACGGACTGCTTAACATCTGCTCCCATCCACCCGCCGCAGCCTGGCCGCCTTCATTGGCGGCATATGCAATATTCATTCAGTTGAACCTCCTTGACGGATTCTGTTGCCCCTCCAATGTAAGTGGATTTCCGCATTGCGCGGCATCGGGCAAGACGGCGCTGGTATACTTGAAATTGCATGCGAGGTCAAATCTTGATTTTGCCTGCATCCTAACAGTGGGGATCGCATTCGATGCGACACTCATGCGGCGGCATGTTTTCATCCCCTTCGATGGTCAGCGCAAAACCGCGCTGGGTTTCCAGCTCCATGATCTCCTTGCGTTTTTTATTGAGCACGTAATCGGCCACGGCCTTGGGGGCGCTGCCGTGAACCCGCTGAAGGCCCGATTTGCGGGTAACGGTTTTAAGTTGGCGCAAAAAGCGCAGGGCCAGCGTCTCGGTGGAAGGGGTCAGGCCTTTGCCCTTGCAGAAGGGGCAGGGAATCAAACTTCCGAATTCGATAGGGGGCGCCATTCGCTGGCGGGCCATTTCCAGCAGGCCGAATTGAGATATGCGACCGACCCGGGTGCGAGCCTTGTCCCTTTTGAGGTGCTCACGCAGGGCGCGCTCCACCGCGCTGCGGTTCTTGCCATCGCGCATATCGATAAAGTCCACCACCAACAATCCCCCCAAATCCCTAAGCCGGATCTGTCGAGCCACCTCCTCGGCCGCCTCCAAATTGGTCGTCAAGGCCGTTTTCTCCAGATCCTTCTCACGGGTGGCGCGCCCCGAGTTGACATCGATGGCCACCAGCGCTTCGGTCTGTTCAATGACGATGGAGCCGCCCGATTTGAGCGGTACGCGGTTTTCAAAGATCATGGCGATCTGATCTTCCAATTGGAATTTGGAAAAGATCGGCTTGTCAGAGGCATGATGTTTGACGATATGCTTGTGGCGCGGCGAGATGATCTGGACGAAATTTTTCACTTCCTGATAGACGTTTTCGTCATCGATGAGGACCTCGTTCACATCCGATGTGAAATAGTCGCGAATGGTGCGTACGGTCAGGCTGCGTTCTTTGTAAAGCGCTGCCGGAACATCCGCATGGGTCCCCTTTTCATTGATATTGCGCCACAGCCGCATCAGGTAGCTGACGTCCTTGGACAATTGGGTTTTGGTACAGCCCAGGCCGACGGTACGCACGATGATGCCGAAACCTTCGGGCAGGGTAAGGGTGCCCAGCATCTCCTTGAGCCGCTTGCGCTCCTCATCCGCTTCGATCTTGCGCGATATGCCACGGCTGTCGGTGCCGGGCATCAAAACGGTATAGCGTCCGGGCAGTGAGATGAAAGTGGTGAGCATGGCCCCCTTCTTCATCATGGGGTCCTTGGTCACCTGAACCATGAGCGCCTGCCCCTTGGTAATCAGGTGTTCGATGGCGCGATCCCCCGCGCTGTTCTCCTGAAAATAATCGCTGTGAATCTCCTGTTGTTGCAGAAAACCGTTGCGGTCGGCGCCGAAATCCACAAACACGGCCTGCAAGCTAGGTTCCACGCGCGTGACCACCCCTTTATAGATATTACCGTGCATGCTCTGACGGCCGGCCATCTCAATCTGGAACTCTTCCATGCGGCCATCCTTGACCGCGGCGATGCGCACCTCTTCCGGGTCGATGGCATTGATTAGTATTTTGCTGCTCATGTTTGCTGGGTTTTTCCCATGTTGGTTTCAGGCGGCATTGTGATGCACATCACCGGCTCGACGTGTAATGTGCTGATTCATATTTAATTAAAGTTGTTAAGTCAACTCTGTTTATCGGGCGAACCCCTCACAACGGCAAAAGCAGATTGCACTTTGCACCAACTTATGGCATGAGAAATCAAAATCTTAGCGTGCTCCGCCAAAGGTATTGGATTGATACGATCAGGTGATTTCTATGGATGAACGATACAAGGCCCGCCGGATAGAGGAAAAATGGCAAACCATTTGGGATGAAACACATCTGTTCAAGGTGGAAACGGATGTCGAACGGCCAAAATACTATCTGCTGGAGATGTTTCCCTACCCTTCGGGCAACATTCACATGGGTCATGTGCGCAACTACACCATCGGTGATGTGGTGGCGCGCTACAAACGCATGCAGGGCTTTAACGTGCTGCACCCCATGGGCTGGGATGCCTTTGGCATGCCGGCCGAAAACGCAGCCATCGCCAACAATACCCACCCGGCCGTGTGGACCTACCAAAACATTGCCTATATGCGCAACCAGCTTAAGCAGTTGGGCTTCTCCTACGATTGGGACCGGGAGATCGCCACCTGCATGCCCGATTACTACCGCTGGGAGCAGTGGTTGTTTCTCAAGATGTATGAAAAGGGCATGGCTTATCGCAAGCAGGCGTATGTCAATTGGTGCGAATCGTGCCAGACCGTGCTGGCCAACGAGCAGGTGGAGGGGGGCGCATGCTGGCGTTGCGGCCTGGCCGTGCGCCAAAAGAAGCTTAGCCAGTGGTTCTTCCGCATCACGGATTATGCGCAGGACCTGTTGGTCTATTGCGACCGTCTGCCCGGCTGGCCCGACAAAGTGACCACCATGCAGAAAAACTGGATCGGCCGCAGCGAAGGCGCTGAAATCCGCTTCCCGGTGGAGAACCATAATCACATCATCCCGGTTTTCACCACCCGTCACGACACGGTGTTCGGCGCCACCTTCATGTGTCTGGCGCCCGAACACCCACTGGTGGCCGAACTGTCAGACGGTACCGACCAAGAGGCGGCGGTGGCCGAATTCATCGAGCGCGTCAGTCTCCAGGAACGCAGCGTCAAAGCCATTGAAAATTATGAGAAAGAAGGCGTCTTCATCGGCAAATGGTGCGTCAATCCCATGAACGGCCGGCGCATGCCCATCTACACGGCCAATTTCGCCCTGATGGAATACGGCACCGGCGCCGTCATGTCGGTACCGGCCCATGACCAACGGGACTTTGAGTTTGCCCGCAAGTACGCCCTGCCCATCATCCCCGTGGTCCAACCCGATGGCGAGTCCCTTGATGGCGAGACCATGGCGGAAGCATATGCCGGCGAAGGCACCATGATCAACTCGGGTCAATTCGACGGCCTGCCCAACAAAGAAGCCATGGCGCGAATCGCCGACCTGCTCGAAACAAACGGCCTTGGCAAGCGAGCGGTGAGCTATCGCCTGCGTGACTGGGGCATCTCCCGGCAACGGTATTGGGGCGCCCCCGTGCCCATGATCTACTGTGACAGTTGCGGTGCCGTACCGGTTCCCGAGGCGGACCTTCCCGTCATACTGCCAGAGGATGCAAACCTGCTCGAAGGCGGTCGTTCACCCCTGCCGACCCTGGACGACTTTCAGCAGGTGGCCTGCCCAAAGTGCAACACGCCCAAAGCCCGGCGTGAAACCGACACCATGGACACCTTTGTGGAGTCCTCCTGGTACTTTGAACGCTACTGTAGCCCGGCCTGCGCCCATGCGATGTTCGACAAGGCGGACGTGGCCTACTGGATGCCGGTGGACCAGTATATCGGCGGCGTGGAACATGCCATCTTGCACCTGCTCTACTCACGCTACTTCACCCGAGTGCTGCACGACATGGGCCTGACCGATTACAAGGAGCCCTTTACCCGCCTGCTCACCCAGGGCATGGTATGCAAAGAAAGCATGACCTGCCCTGAGCATGGTTATCTTTTTCCGGATCAGGCCAAGGAGGCCAAGCAAGAGCTCGTCTGTACCCGGTGCAACAGTCCGGTCACGCAGGGGCGGGTGGAAAAAATGTCCAAATCCAAACGCAACGTGGTGGACCCCAAGATGCTGCTGGATCAATACGGGGCCGACACCACACGGCTCTTTTGCCTGTTTGCCGCGCCGCCTGAACGAGACCTGGAGTGGAACGACCAAGGCGTGGAGGGTAGCGCCCGCTTTCTCAACCGGGTTTGGCGCCTGGCCCACACCTGGATGACCTATACGGCCGGGGCCTCGGCTTACGACGGTCCGCCGGAAGCCCTGGACGATGCGCTGCGGCAAGTCTACAAACGCGCCCATCAGACCATTGAGAAGGTGACCCGGGACATCGAGGAGCGCTTCCATTTCAACACCGCCATCAGCGCCATCATGGAGCTGGTCAATGTGATGTACGGGATTGAACCGCCGCAAAACAAGAACGACCGGGTCAATGCCGTGATGCGCCATGCACTGGAGACGGTGACCTTGTTGCTGGCGCCCATCGCGCCCCACTTTTCGGAAGAAATCTGGGAGTGCCTCGGCCACACCCAAAGCACCCTGCTCACCACCTGGCCCACTCACCGAACCGACGCGATAGTTCAGGATGAAGCCACCATCGTGGTCCAGGTCAACGGCAAGTTGCGCAGCCGCTTTTCCGCAGCCGTGAATACCGATGAAGCGGCATTGCGGCAGACCGCCCTGGAGGACGACCGGGTGCGCAAGTTCATCGACGGCAAGCCGCTTAAAAAAGTGATTGTGGTCAAAAACAAACTGGTCAATATCGTGGTTTGATGAACAGCGGCGGTGCCGACCATCCCCTCACGCTCAGCATAAGGCGGAAAATGCGTTTTCATCTCGGCCGTATTCAACTGAATTTCATGGCAATGTTGTGCTGTATGGCTTTTCTGGGCGGGACCTTCCAAGGTTGCGGCTATCGGCTGGTGGGCAGCGGCAGTCTGCCCAGTGGCGTGACGCGTATCGCCGTTCCGGTCCTGGAAAATCGAACCGGCGAGTCAGGGCTGGAAATCATCGTGACCAATGCCATTCTCGATGAAATGACCCGTCGGCAGAAAAACCTGGTGGTGGACGAAACACAGGCCGAAGCCATCCTTGCAGGCAGCATCAATTCTCTTTCCGCCACCACCGCCGGACGCGCCACCCTGCTCAATGCCGTGGAACGACGGCTCGCCATTACCGCTTCCCTGACGCTGAAACGTACCAATGGCGACGTGCTGTGGCAGGATCTTTCCCTGCGGGTGGAGCAGGCGTATCAAGTCCGGGATGCGCAGACGGAAACCAACGCCGAACGCCGCGGCGCCATCGCGGCAGCATCCCAGCGATTGGCCGAGTATGTCTATGAGCGGTTAACCGATAGTTTTTAGGGGCAAAGCAAATGGCTTTATCGACATCTGCTTCGCCCCCTGAAACAGAGGTGAATCTGCGGCGGGCGGAAAATGGACTACGATTGAACGGTCTGGGTCAACTTGGCCAAACGGGCGACTTTCCGGGCTGCGGTGCGTTTGTGCAGTACGCCGCGCTTGGCGGCTTTATCGATGACGGATTGGGCGGAAGCCAGGCTGGAAAGGGTCTGTTCCGCCGACCCATCGGTTGCGGCCTGCCGCACCTGCTTGACCATATTTTTGACACGGGTCTTGACTTTGCGATTGCGTAAACGCCGAATTTGGTTCTGCCCTGCACGCTTGAGGGCCGATTTGTGATTTGCCACGAAATAACTCCTTTCAACTGTCTGGCAATGACTCTTATAAAATGCGTTCAATTATAGGTTCCTTTCCCTAATGTCAATCTTTTTTAAAAAAGAAAAGCATGGCCGAAAGCCTTCTCGAACGACCGGAAGGAACGGAAACCAAGGCGGGGTAGCCCGCGCTACCGGAGTGGTCAGCGCCGCCACGCTGCTCAGCCGTATTATAGGCGCCGTTCGCGATGTCGCCATCGCTTCATTCTTCGGCGCCGGCATGGTCTCCGATGCCTTCGTGGCCGCCTTTCGCATCCCCAACCTGTTGCGGCGCATGTTTGGAGAGGGTAGCCTGAGCATCGCTTTCGTGCCGGTATACAGTGACTATTATTACCACCGGGAGCGGCAGGCGGCGGATCAACTGGTGGCAAGCGCTTTTCGCGCCCTGGCCCTCGCTCTATCAGCGCTCGCGCTGATGGGCATGGCAGCCGCACCGTGGCTGGTCCATCTGCTGGCGCCGGGTTTTGCCGATGAGGCCGAAACCTTTGCGCTGACCGTCAACTTGACCCGCATCATGTTCCCCTACATCGTGTGCATCGGCTTGGTGGCCATGAGCATGGGCGTCTTGAACGTCATGGGCCATTTTGCGGCGCCGGCCCTGGCGCCGGTGGCGTTGAACATCGCCATGATCTGCGCGATGGCCCTGGGTTCGTGTTTTGTGGCGAGCAAAAGCGGATTGGCCTACTGGCTGGCCGGCGGTGTTTTGGCCGGCGGCATCTGCCAGATCGCTCTGCAATTACCCTTTCTCATTAAAAACGGCATCCGCTTCCAGCATCATGCGCAATGGTGGCACCCGGCCTTCAAACCGATCCTAACGATGCTGGGACCGTCCCTCATCGGCGCGGCCGTCTATCAGATCAACGGGCTGGTCATTACCCTCCTGGCCACGCTTCAGGCCCAGGGAAGCGTCTCCCACCTTTACTACGCCGACCGTCTGGTCCAGTTTCCCCTGGGCCTTTTCGGCATCGCCGCGGCCACGGCCGTACTTCCCACCATGACGCGCCAGGCCGCGCAGCAACAGCACGAAGCATTGCAAGCCACCTTTTCCCATGCCCTGCGGTTGGTCTTTTTCATTACCTTGCCCGCCATGGCCGGCCTGATCGTGCTGCGCGAGCCGATCGTCTCGCTGCTGTTCCAGCGCGGCGCCTTCGGCGGCAGGGACATGCAATTGACGGCCGATGCCTTATTATACTATGCTATTGGCCTGTGGGCGTTTGCCGCTGTGCGTGTGGTACTCAATATCTTTTATGCTTTCAAGGACACCCGCACACCGGTGCGCATGGCAGTCCTGGCCGTGGCCGCAAACCTGATCCTGGGACTCACGCTGTCCGGACCTATGGGATACAAGGGGCTGGCCTTGGCGCTGTCCCTGGCTTCCACGATTCATCTGGGGCTGCTGGCTTGGGCGGCATGGGGAAAACTCGGGCCCGTGGAATGGCGTACCATCACGTTTTCCCTGTTCAAGTCCGGTATATGCGCCGCCATTATGGGACTATGCGTTCACGCACTTCGTCCATGGGTGCTGCCCGGCGACGCCGCTGGTTTGGCCGTGCTGCCGGGTCTTGGGGTATGTATCCTGGCCGGCGCGATTATCTTCGGCCTGCTGGCGCATGCCGTCCGGAGTGATGAATTGAGACACGCTTTGGCCATCGCATTGAAAAGGACGTCATAAACGTGAGCCGTTGGTTTAAAATCAAGCTGGGCGCCACCGCCGCCGTCATGTTTTGCCTGCTGATGGTGATCATTTTCGGCGACAACGGCTTGGTGGAGCTGCGGCGCATGCAGACCACCCACAAAACCCTGGTCAAGCGCAATGACCGCTTGAATCAAAAAATTTTAAAAATGTACCGCGCCATCGACCGGCTGCAAACCGACCCGGCCTTCATCGAAAGTGTGGCACGTAAGGAGTTGGGTATGGTCCGCAGCGACGAAATCATATTTCAATTTGAATCCGATGTGGCAAAAAAGCAATAATGACCTTATCGCCGCTTCACGAAACGGCCGCCATGGCCAAACTCTTCGCCGACCAGGGATACTGGCGCAAGGCAGCGGAAATCTACACTCGTCTGGTGGCCCAACATCCGCAATGCGCAGATCTGAAAGCCGCCTTGACCGAGGTTCAACACCGCATGGCCGAACGACAGGCGCCCACCCGCAAGGACGTCGAGTTGCTGCTCAAAGAGTGGATCACGATGGTTCAAAAGTCCCGCCGCAATCGGCAAAACAAACCCGTCGCCCCAGATAGGAGACAAGCAGATGAACGCAACAGGCAGATGTAAATGGACAGGCCTTGCCATACTGACAAGCCTATTGTTGATCGCATTGACCGGATGCACCACGCTCAAATCCAAACAGCCTACCTCGCCCCAACCCAATACCGCTACGAAAACCAGTGCGCCGCAAACGGCGGATCAGTCGAAGAAACCGATCTACTACGACTTCGGTGATATCATGCTGCCCCAGGCGTTGAAAGTGAACAAAAATGACTCCTTTATCTTTCACTCACTGAGCATGACGGCCGGCCTGCTCGTGCTTTCCGGCAACGTGGAGGCCGACTCGCTGTTCACCTTCTTTGAGAACAAGATGCCGGTGGACGGCTGGCAGCAAGTGAGCAGCTTCAAGGCCGCACATTCCATGATGATCTTCAAGAAGAAATCACGCTGGTGTGTGGTGAACGTGGAGGACGGCAATTTTAACACCACCGTGAAAATCTGGGTCGTCCCCGCCATTGAACACGCCGGCGGCGGAGTGCCCAAGTAATGCGCTACGGCATCCAGGGAAAGCATATCGTATTGGGCGTATCCGGCGGCATCGCGGCTTACAAGAGCGCCGAACTGCTGCGCCTCATGGTCAAACAGGAGGCGCTCGTACGTGTGATGATGACTGAAAACGCAGGACGGTTCGTGGGCCCGATGACTTTCGAGGCCCTGAGCAACCAACGCGTGTGCCAAACCCTCTTTGAAAGCTCGGATGAAGCGGCTGTCCAGCACATTTACTGGGCCCAAGAGGCCGACGCGGTAGTCATCGCACCGGCCACCGCCAACATCATTGGTAAAGTGGCCGGCGGCATCGCCGACGATGCCTTGAGCACCTTCATGCTGGCGGTCACATGTCCGGTGCTGATTTGCCCGGCGATGAACACCCACATGTACGAAAACCCCGCCGTGCAACGCAATCTGGAGACCCTGAAAACATACGGCCACGCCATTCTCACGCCGGAAGCCGGTGAGCTGGCCTGCGGCACCACCGGGCCGGGACGCCTGCCAGACCCGCCGTTCATCCTGGACACGCTGCGCACCCTGCTGACCCCCAAGGATTTCACGGGCCGCAATGTACTCGTAACCGCCGGCCCCACCCGTGAAGCGCTGGATCCGGTGCGCTTTATCACCAACCCGTCAACCGGCAAGATGGGCTATGCCATCGCACGGGCTGCCGCCATGCGCGGTGCACGGGTCACCCTGGTCTCCGGTCCCACGACCCTGGCACCGCCACACGATGTAACCCCGATCCGGGTGACCAACGCCGCCGAGATGGCCGACGCGGTTTTGGCCCTGATGGACGACCAGCACGTAATCATCAAGACCGCCGCGGTTTCTGATTTTCGTCCGGCCCACATTTCCGATCTCAAAGTCAAAAAGCAGGAAGCCCAACTCGACCTTCGCCTGGAGCGTACCCAAGATATCCTCAAGACCGTGGGCGAGCGGAAAAAAAAAGAGCAGTTCCTGGTGGGTTTCGCCGCTGAAACCCACGATCTCGACACCTACGCCACCCGCAAACTCGAAACCAAACACCTGGATATGATCGTGGGCAACCTGGTAAACACCCCTGACAGCGGGTTCAGCGCCGATACCAACCGTGCTGTCTTTTACTTCCGGGACGGTACCCGCGAGGCCGTTGATGTGATGCCCAAGGCGGATATGGGGCATGTGCTCCTGGATCGGATCGCCGTGAGGCTGCAGCGGGAAACAGCATCCCTCGATAAGTGATCCCCACTGTTGCATTGAAGGCAGGAAATGGCTCAAGCAAAAAAATACGGTGTGTTTTCGGGGGTTTTTACACCATCCATCCTGACGATTCTCGGCGTGATCATGTATATGCGCCTGCCATGGATAGCGGGGCAGGCCGGTCTTTGCTCTGTGGAAATACATGTGTACCTGGTTGATCAACGGTATGAATCTGAAGTAGAGGCTTCTGTACAACGTTTTTTCCCAGTCACCTTGGGACAGGTTTAAATCCGACGCTTCTTATGAAAGGATAGCGATGCGGTTTTTCTGGTGGATCTAATATCTATCAATTAGTTTCCATTCGCGCTACGGGTCAATATTCATACAGAATTCATACAGAATCAGGCGGGAATAATGTAAAAATAACCACTTGCTTAAATAAGAAATCGTGTTATTATTGCTCAACATACTCGGTTCCGCCTTATGGTGCGGAACGGTTTTACTCTGCAGGAAAAACCTTTCGCAAGTGTTGCATCCTCCAGTCTAAAATTCAGAGTGCATTCATTTTAACGAAAGGAGGATGTCATCATGCCAAGTGGAACAGTCAAATGGTTTAACGACAAAAAAGGGTTCGGCTTTATTGAGCAGGAAAGCGGACCCGATGTGTTTGTCCACCATTCCGCAATCAATGCCGCCGGATTCAAAAGTCTAAAAGAGGGCGACCGCGTATCTTTTGACATTGAGCAAGGCCAAAAAGGTCCTGCCGCGGCAAACGTGACAGTCAGCTAATTCCTGTTGTCAAAAACAGAGGGCGCCCTTTTTTTTGGAAGGGCGCCCCTTTTTGTTTCCAAACCGGTCGCAGACAGCCAACGCACCATTTGAT
>JABDRH010000685.1 GCA_013041835.1 Desulfatitalea sp.
GTGCTGGTCACCGTGGTGCTGTGGCTTTGCCTGGGCTTTCGCAACGCCATGCTCACGGCCATCGGTATTCCCTTCGCCTTTTTATGCACCCTGATCATCATGTTGTTTACCGGTGTGACCATCAACACCATCAGCATCTTCTCCTTTGTTTTGGTCACGGGCATTATCGTGGATGATGCCGTCATCATCGTGGAAAACGCCTTCCGTCACATGCAGATGGGAAAAACCCCACGCCAGGCGATTATCGACGGCACCTCCGAGGTGATGCTGCCGGTGATCAGCTCAGCCCTGACCACCATGCTGGCTTTCATTCCCATGCTGATCATGACCGGCAGCACCGGCGATTTTTTCGCCACCATCCCCAAAACGGTCAGCTACGCCCTGGTCGCTTCCCTATTCGAGGCGCTTTTCATCCTGCCGATCCATATCCTGGACTGGGGACCCAAATATGCCGCCAACATAGATGCGTCGGCCACAGACGAAGAGACCCCGTTTGCCCATTTGCAGTCCGGCATCTTCGCGTACCTTTGGCGATACTATGAACGTACGGTCACGTGGATTCTGGATCACAAAGTGGCCGCTTTCTCACTGCTCACAATAGTTTTTGTATCGGCGTCAACCCTACTGCTGGTCTCTATGTTCGGTATCGCCCCTTTGATCAAGATCAAATTCTTTCCCGGCAACTATTTTCGCTACCATATCACTTTGGAGAACCGGCCCAACGTCAGCCTCGAGCGCACCGATCAAATTGTGCGCGATCTTTCTCGCCATATCATGTCCCTGGGCGGTGGACAGGCGCAATCCGCGTCAGCGTATGCCGGCTTTTACGAGGATCAGGATTATGTGATGCACCATGGTTCCAATTTAGGCCAGGTGGTTATCACCCTGCCGGAAAAAGACAAGCGCGACTTTCCGGACAATCCGAGAAACGACCCGATGCGGCATTTGTCGTATATGCGCGCGCATATCGAGAAGTATATGGCGACAACCTATGCACGTGATCCCGCCCAACCCCGCGTGCAGGTGTTTGAAGAGAGCGATGGACCGCCTACCGGCAAGGCGGTGAACATCCGGATTCAAGCCGAGACCATGCAGCGCGCGATGCAGGCCTCTCAACAATTGCTTGCATACATGCGCAGTGATGCCGAATTGTCCGACCTGGTCAACCTGGGGGACAATCGGCCCACCACTTATCAAACCGTTAAATTCGAACCCCGCCAAGAGGCGGCTTTCGCTTACAACTTGTCGACGAAACAGATCACGGGTTTGGTGGCCGGAGTGCTTTATGGTTATTATGCCGGTCCCTACCGCGCCGCCGACGACGAAGTCGACCTGCTGGTGCGCCTGGCCCGTGCCGATGATCCGATTAACCCCGGCTATGCCGGCTTGCGCAATCCCATGGATGCGCTGGCCGTCCCGGTCATCGAAGACAGCGCAGCGCCGATTTACCTGCGCGATCTGGTCTCGGCCCGCTACGTCCAGGAACCCAACGTGCGCTATCGCTACGAGGGCAAACCTGCGATCTCGATCAGCGCCGATATTCGTCCAGGGGCCAGCCTGTCACCCGCCATGGTGCAAAAGCGGATGCAAGCCTATGTGGAGCGATCGACTGACCGTTTGCAGGGTGTGTCGGTAACCTTTGGCGGGGAGTTCGAATCCACCGAGAAATCCTACACTTCCCTGGCGATCGCCTTCTGTCTCGCCCTTCTGGGTATTTACCTGGTGTTGGCGACTCAGTTCAGAGACTATTTCCAGCCATTGCTCGTCCTGGCGGCCGTCCCCTTCAGTATCATCGGCGTCTCCTACGGCGTATTTCTGACCCGCACAATATTTACCGTCGGCAGCTTCATCGCCACGGTGGGTCTTGCGGGCGTGGCGGTGAACGACACCATCCTGCTCATCGAATTCATGAATAAGCGCGTGCGTGAGGGGCAGCCGTTGCGTCAATCCGTCCTGGAGGCGTGCGCCGCGCGCATGCGGCCTGTGCTCATCACGACCGTGACCACCCTGTTGGGCCTGCTGCCCATGGCCATCGGCATTCCATCTAAATCCATCTCGTGGGCCCCCATGGCCACGGCCTTTGTTACCGGCCTGCTTAGC
This sequence comes from Desulfatitalea sp., assembly GCA_013041835.1. Taxonomy (GTDB): domain Bacteria; phylum Desulfobacterota; class Desulfobacteria; order Desulfobacterales; family Desulfosarcinaceae; genus Desulfatitalea. Next base: position 2,101 of record JABDRH010000685.1, read on the forward strand.
GCCACACTCTTGACACTGCTTATTACACCGGCCAATTATGAAATGCTGAGCCGGTTGCGGGCGTTCTTTCAGCGGCAGCGTCTCAAACGGTTACGTCGGTGGAATACTGAAGAAATGAAAAATTAAGGGGGCACGCAGAGCGGTTCCGTGATTTGACGAAGTTTACTTGCACAGGTCGGCATTATTTTCTACGGACAGCCACTGATCAACCCAATGGAGGGTGGCCTGCGGATCCAAGTCGGCTTGGACGGCGCTGCGTTGAAGTTCCACGACGATGGATTCGGTTTGCATCACTGCCTGGAGCAGGGCATAAATTTTCGCGCTGCGTTTGAAGTAGTGAACCGCCTGAGCGTGATCTTCCATGCGGGCATGGCTGCGCCCCAGGGCGGCCAAGTCGCTGGCAATATCCCAATACGAGGCAGTCTTCTGATCCAGGTGCAGCGCACGTTCAAATTGCTCAACGGCATCGTCGGGGTCGTTCTGGAGCAGGCCGATATGGCCCATGGCGTAGTAAACGCTGCTTAGGTTCGCCTCTTGTGTGCTGTCGGCCTCAGCCAGCGCTTTTTTAAGCAGTTTTCGGGCCTGCAGCAAGTCGCCGCGTTTGATCTGTAGCAACGCGCGGGTTTTCAACCGCAGCGCTGGGTGGACACCCGAAGCACCGACGGCATCCGCCTGGTCGAGCACCAGATCCGCCTCAGTCAGGCGGTCTAACTCGATTAACGCGGCTGCCTTGTTGCCCATCGCCCGCACTTGCCATGCCGTATCGTTCAAGTGGCCGGCCACTTCGATGGCATCGTCGTACACCAGGAGGGCATCGTCCAATTTCCGGGTACGCATGTAGATATCGGCGATATTATTCAGGCACAGGCAAACTCCCTCAAGGTCGTCGACGGCTGTATAGCGTCGGTGAGCCCGCTGAAAATAGATCAGGGCGCGTCCGAAACAGCCTTTGTTGTAAAGTCGGACGCCCTTGTTCATATAATATGTATTGCGCCGCACGTGTTCTGGCGGGCGCGGCTGGGGTGGACCCGTGGTACAGGCCAGGAGCAATCCGGCCAGCAGGCAGGCGATGGTCAAACGGTGACGTGGATGCATGATCTCCTTTTGTACACAAAAACAGGGAATCAAGTCAAAAGAACAAATCAAGGAGGAAGACATGGCAACATCTCGCGTGATACAAACGGACAAGGCGCCGGCGGCCATCGGACCGTATGTGCAAGGCAGATCGGCCGGCAACCTGGTGTTCGTGAGCGGCCAGTTGGGCCTTGACCCAAAGACCGGCAAGCTTGCCGGCGACAACTTCACCCTTCAGGCACAACAGGCATTGGCCAACCTGGATGCCATTGTCC
>JABDRH010000689.1 GCA_013041835.1 Desulfatitalea sp.
GCCCGCCGGCGGGCCGACCACCTCGCCGGTGATGTCAAAGACAGACGCATGACAAGGGCACACAAACCGGTTTTTATCCGCCACCCAGGGCACCGTGCATCCTAAATGGGTACATTTCCGGGAAAGAGCCAAAAATCCCCCATCGTCGATTCGCACCAGGTAAAACCGCCCCCTCTGGTAAGCGGTCACAGACCCCAGTGCAAACCCCTCTACAGGGCCTGCATTGAAAATACCACCGAATTCACCTTCCGACACCTGCCGCTTCCGCGGCCATAGAAAGGCAACCAATAGTCCGATCACCTCCACAAATGCAAGCAATCCCAAAATCTTCCACAAGGAATGCAAAAAGTTTCGGCGGGCGATGGCGCCCGTTGGGGTTTCATCAGTATGCGTGGTCATCCATTTTCCTTTTTTTTAATAATCCGCACTATTCTCACCATCACCACGCCAGTGCCATGCCCGGGCCTCTGAACAATGCCCCGATCAGGGTCAACATGACAAACGCGCTGAGGAAAAAAGCGAATATGGACTGCACGACCTCATTGGTGGACATATTGCCTTTCCGCCGGCCCCACCAGGCAAACATGCACCCACCAAAGAAAAGGATCCCCAGCGGAAGGATACCGCGCATGACAACCCCCGAGCCACCAGCCAGTAACGTTGCATCTGCGAACACCCATTCGTCGATAAAAATCACCGCAAGGGTGGTCGTCACACCAATCATGCCGGCAACGCCCGCCGATCTGCGGCCACGTTGCGAACAAAACCAAACACCGCAGGTCTCATCCCCATAAGACAGATAAGGGATAAGCATCAGGCCGGCCACGAATATTAGGGGAAATACCAAAATGGCAAATTCCGGCGCCAGGTGTAGCTGCAGTTCCTGAAACCCCACGAAGTACCACGGCGCCTTGGTGGGATTCGGACTCAACCCAGGATTGGCCTGGCTTTCCAACGGTGCGTCGAATATGGCGGAGAGCATGAACACGCAAGCCACCAGAACCAGCCCCACGGCCGCTTCCCTTACAACAAGGTGAGGCAGCACCGGTACACGGTTTATGGCACTTTCAACATCCCCACGGAGAGATTTGGGCGAAACCACTCCGCCGGCTTTCCGTACCCGCCAGAAATGAAACGGCATGAAGGTAAAAAAGCAGACCGGCATGAGGATCACGTGAAACACGAAAAAAGTAGAGAGCGTCGCCGAACCGATCTCCCCTCCCCCGCGAATCAGGTTTTTTAGAAAAACGCCTATCCAGGGGATGTACGCCAGCATCTCGATGCATATGGTGACCGCCCAGTAAGCGAGTTGGTCCCAAGGCAGAAGATACCCGGTAAAATTGGACACCAGGACAAAACCCAACAGACACAACCCGATGATCCAGTTGAACCGGCGCGGGGAGTGAAAGGCGCTGGTGAAAAACACGCGCAGCATGTGAAGCAAGACCACAGCCACCAGGACATTCGCGCTCCAATAATGGACACCCCGAATGAAGCGACCGAACGTAACCGCGTTCATCAGAACCCAAACACAGTGATAGGCCTTGTCAGGCACCGGGTGATAAACGAACAGCATCAGACTACCGGATAGCACCTGCAGTATCACCAACAGCAACGCCATCCCCCCCAGGCCCCAGGTGTGCGCGAGTTTCAGGCTCTTTTCAGGCACTGCGTGCGGGTGTATATGCAGCAATAGGTTTGTGAAAGAACTCTTATGCTGATAAGATTTTGGCGACATGGATATTGTTCTTTATGATCGCATACGACAATTTTGTCTTCTCGCGCAAATGCAATCCGATCATCCTCCATATAGATACAGGGATGCTATTATATTTTTGTTGGTTGTCAAGTCAATAAAATCTGTCGTATATAAAGCGGATGCCGTTTTTAGGCAAGTAATTTTATTCGAACATCAACCATTAAAGGAGGGAGAAAAAAATCAATGAAACGAAAAACAACATTCTTCGCATTATTTATCATTGCAATGATTGCCATCTTGGCCATCAGCCCCGCGGCGTTTGCAAAATCAAAAAAACCCAACATTTTGGTGATTTGGGGCGATGATGTCGGGCGCTCCAATATCAGCGCCTATACCATGGGAATGATGGGATATCAGACACCCAACATCGACCGCATCGCAAAGGAAGGCATTCTGTTCACCGACTACTACGGTGAACAGAGCTGTACGGCGGGTCGGTCCTCATTCATCACGGGGCAAAGTGTTTTCCGAACCGGTCTTTCAAAGGTCGGATTGCCCGGGGCGGACCTGGGCATGCGCGTCGAAGATCCGACAATCGCTGTCCTTTTGAAAGATCAGGGATATGCCACGGGTCAGTTTGGGAAAAACCACCTCGGCGATAAAGATGAACATCTTCCCACCAACCATGGTTTTGACGAATTCTTCGGCAATCTTTACCACCTCAACGCGGAAGAAGAGCCCGAGAATGAGGATTACCCGAAAGATCCGGCGTTTCGTAAACGATTCGGCCCCCGCGGGGTCATCAAATCCAGCGCTGACGGGAAAATTGAAGATACCGGTCCCCTTACCAAAAAGCGAATGGAAACCATCGATGACGAATCCGTGACTGCCGCCATCGATTTCATAGAGCGTCAGCATAAAGCCGGAAAACCCTGGTTTGTGTGGTGGAGTGGCACACGCATGCACTTCCGCACGCATGTTTCAAAGGAAAAACGGGCGCAAATTGCCAAGATGTATCCAAACGCCGATGAATATACCGCGGGCATGATTGAACACGATATGCATATCGGCAAATTTCTTGAACTCCTGGACAAGTTGGGTATCGCGGACAACACCATCGTTCACTACTCAACCGACAACGGCCCCCATTACAATACATGGCCGGATGCTGCCGCCACACCGTTTCGGGGAGAAAAAAACACCAACTGGGAGGGCGGATGGCGGGTCCCGTGCGCCGTACGCTGGCCAGGCGTCGTGAAGCCCGGTAGCATAAGCAATGGGATTGTCCATCACATGGACTGGCTGCCGACCTTTGTCGCCGCCGCGGGCAAATCGGATATCAAAAAAGATCTTCTTGATGGCTACGCGTCAAAAGCCCTTGGTCGAAAATACAAAATTCACCTCGATGGCTATGATCTCACCGCGCATCTTAAAGATCCGAAAAGCACATCCAGTCCGAGAAAAGAGATTTTTTACTTCTCGGACGACGGAGACCTGACCGCGCTTCGTTACATGGACTGGAAGCTGATCTTCATGGAACAACGCGCCGAGGCAACCTTCCAGGCATGGATTGAACCGTTCATCCCCCTTCGCGTGCCTTATATCTTCAACCTGCGCCGCGATCCCTACGAGCGCGCCCAGATCACATCCAACACTTACTTTGACTGGCTCCTGGACCGCGCCTATCTTTTGGTCCCGGCCCAGGCGTATGTCGGAAAATTCCTCGGTACGTTTAAGAAATATCCGCCCCGGCAGAAAGCGGCCAGTTTCACGCTGGACCAGGTCATGGAAAAAATCGAAAGTGCGGGTGGCTCTAAATAGTTCAATCTTCGGTGTGCCGGCTTTTGCTGGCACACCGAAGATGAAGATCTGATTGTCCCGCCTGAAGAACGCATCGCCACCTTTGACAACGATGGCACGTTATGGGTCGAGCAGCCGTTATACACCCAACTGGCCTTTGCCATTGAACGCGTCAAAATGCTGGCGCCAGAACATCCGGAGTGGAAAGACAAACCGCCCTATAAAGCAATTCTTGAAGGCGATATCAAAGCAGCGCTGTCCGGCGGAGAGCACGCCATCGTTGAGCTCATTATGGCCACACATGCGGGAATGACGACCGAAGCATTTGAGCAGGTCGTCAAGGCATGGATAGCGGACGCAAAACACCCTCGCTTCAAAAAACTGTACACACAATGTATTTATCAACCCATGCTGGAATTAATCGGGCTTTTGAAGGCCAATGGCTTCAAGACCTGGATTGTATCCGCAGGCGGCATTGAATTTATGAGGCCATGGACAGAAAAAGTTTAAAAAGGTGGCCGAAAGTAAAAGTAAAAAAGATACTGTCCCTTATCGTAGGCCAAATGCCCTGTGATGCGCCCTTTCTCCCGCCATCTGCTGATGGTCTCTGGGTTGACGCCCTGCAGGCGTGGCCACTCCTTAGTAGATGAATCTCGCTTGACACTATCTCATAATTTGGCGTAAATTTACTCAATTTATTGATATAATTTTGTTGAGGTATTGAGCGTATGTACAAGAGGCCGATATTTAAAGATATCAAACCCCGTCTGGAGGCACCGCGGAATTTTATTCAGGTGCTTGCCGGCCCGCGCCAAACCGGTAAAACCACTTTGGTGCGCCAGCTTTCCAATGCGCTTGATTTACCCTGCCACTATGCATCAGCAGATGAGCCGGCCTTGAAAGGGCATGCCTGGATTGAACAGCAGTGGGAAGTGGCAAGGTTGTTGTTGTCGGCGCCGGGGGTGAATCAGGCCATCATTATCCTGGACGAAATTCAGAAACTACCTGGTTGGTCTGAGACCGTTAAACGCCTTTGGGATGAAGATACCGGCGCAGGTCTGGATCTTAAAGCGATCATTGTCGGCTCCGCGCCCCTGTTGCTCAGGCAAGGACTCACGGAAAGCCTGGCGGGCAGATTCGAAGTCCACCCCATTATGCACTGGTCATATCCGGAAATGCGTGATGCTTTTGATTTCAACCTGGACCAGTACCTTTTTTTTGGCGGATATCCGGGTGCAGCCGAACTGATCAGCGAGCCTGAAAGGTGGGCCGGCTACATCAACGAGTCCTTGATTGAAACCACTGTCTCACGCGATATCATGCTCATGGTGCGCATTGACAAACCCGTACTGCTGCGACGGCTTTTTGAATTGGCATGCGCCTATTCAGGACAGATTCTTTCGTACCAGAAGATGGTTGGGCAGCTTCAGGATGTCGGCAATACCACGACCCTGGCTCATTACCTCGGCCTGCTGGAAAGCGCCGGTCTGGTTGCAGGCTTACAAAAATACGCCGGTCAGACAGTTCGCAAGCGAGCCTCCAGCCCGAAACTACTGGTGATGAACACCGGGCTGATGAATGCATTGGCTTATCGTGCTTTTGATATCGCACGCCGCTCGCCCGACCTGTGGGGCCGAATCACGGAGACGGCGGTGGGCGCCTATCTTCTCAATGAATCAAAAGGTTTCGGTATTAAGGTGAATTATTGGGCGGCTCGTAATCGTGAATTAGATTTTGTTCTGACAAAAGGGGATGCGGTTTTGGCCGTCGAGGTAAAGAGCGCCCTTGGGAAGACATCGCTGCCGGGTATCGAAGCATTTGCCAAAGAATTCCCCAATGCGCGCAAGCTCTTGATCGGCGCCCAGGGTATGGATTTGGAAACCTTCTTTACCCTGCCGGTTCGGTCGCTCCTTTAGACCGGGGCCGCAGATCGGACCCAGATGACCCGAAACCGTGATGGATAAATGCTGAAGTTATTTTTGCACGAGCCCTTACGGAGGAATTCAAAAATGGTGAACGTATCTTGAATTTGTTCAATTTGCCATATCAAAAGGCTGATCCAGCGCGCAAGGATTTTCAATACCTGGAAGATCTTTCCACTGCCTACTGGTATTCGGAAACCCTTTTTGCCGCCCTATCCATAGGGGTTTTTGGCCACTTGGAAAAAGGCTTTTCCGATATCCACGCCCTGGCTCAGGCGGCATCATGCAGACCCGCCCCGTTACGGCGTCTGCTCAAAGCGCTTGAGGCCATGGCACTGGTCTATGAACATGACGGCCAATGGCACAACACCCAGGCGGCCGACATGCACCTGGTGCCCGGACGGGAAACCTATATGGGCGATTTCCTGCTTTACCGGCAGTATATGCAGCCCAGGTGGCAATCCCTGGTGCAAAAGGTATCTTCAAATCCTGAGGATATCGGAAGATTTGTTCAAAATGAGAGCTACGAAGATCGCAATTTCAATTATGTCAGGGCGACAGATTCCTTGATCCTGCGCAAGTCTGAAGAAATCGTGCACCTGATGGCATACTTTCACTGGGAGCTGCCCGTGCTGGACATCGGCGGTGGCGCGGGCTCGCTGGCACGCGCCCTGATACGCTCCAAAATAGGCACCCACCCGCCAAGCCCCCCAGCGGACTCGGTCCTGTTTGAAATCGGCGAAGTGATTGCGGCCGCCCGAGTCCTTTACCCTGGCCCTGCGTACTGGCAGTACCTGAAACCGATTTCCGGAGATTTCCGGGAGCATGAACTTGATCCGCGGGATACTTACGGCCTGGTTGTGCTAGGCAACTTTTTACATGCCTACGGCCATGATGAGGCGCTGGCATTGCTTTCAAAGGCCTTGAAAGGATTAAGGCCGGGCGGGGTCGTCCTGATACACGATTACTTTCCCGACCGGCAAGGGGCTTTTCAGCAAAAGGGTGTTTTGTATGACCTGAACATGATGCTCAATACCTATAACGGCGCATGCCATGAATGCGCGCAAGTGCTCGCATGGCTTGCCAGTGCCGGCTTCGGCCACACAGAGGTGATGGATCTTGAAAGCGATTCATCCATCATTGTGGCTTCGGATAATTCCGATTTTAAAAAAATGCCGGGGAGTGAAAGTGACACGCATTGGCCGCGAAAGTGGATAAACGCGGCCCTGAAACTCGGATTTCAACGCGCCGTACCGGTCAATCCCCCGCAAATTTCAGTGGGGCCGTGGGTCAGGCGCAAATGTGAATTCGGCTGCAGCGAATATAATAAAAACCTTAAGTGTCCGCCCCATGCCATGAGCGATCAGCAGACCGGGGAACTGTTGTCATCCTATTCCCGCGGTCTGATCATAGAGGGCATGCCACCAGGCAAACGCTTTCATGATAAATTGTTGTCCATTGAAAAAGAGGCGTTTTTGGCCGGATATCACAAGGCGTTGGTATTCGGCGCAGGGCCTTGTCCGGTATGCCCTGAGTGTCCGGAAAACGGGGTATGCCGCCGGCCGGACCTGGCCAGGCCTTCCATGGAGGCTTGCGGAATGGATGTTTACAAAACGGCCCGGGCCGCAGGCATATTCCTTGAGCCGGTAGTGAATAAAGGAGAATATGTGAAATATATCGGCTTGTTGCTATTGGAATAAGACGCATGAAGATTTTCTTGGTTCAGGTTCCCACGTCGCATCTGGGTGCCGGAGAAAGGGTCTATCCCCTCGGGTTGGCCCGATTATCCGCTTTGATAGGTGCGGAGCATGAAACATCCGGACTGGATATGAATTTGAACGCCGACCCGTGGCCTGAACTGAAAAGCGGATTGGAAGCGCTGCAACCGGACCTGGTGGTATTTTCCTTCAGAAACATTGATCCTTTGGCCGGTCATCAAACCTCTTATCTGTCGTCATTGCGAACCGCGGCAAAAATGGCCCGCGCCTTGGTGCCCCATGCTGTCTTGGTCGTGGGAGGCCCAGCGTTCAACATATTCCCCGCGCGTCTGATGCACGAGATCCCTGAAATCGACTATGGCCTGAAAGGGGAAGGGGAAAGGGCCTTTCCTGCGATGCTTTCGGCTTTTTCCAATATATCCCGCGTTCCGGGCGTGTTATTCCGAAAGGAAGGCACCGTTGAAGCAAACCCGGGAGGTCCTCCCGTTCTTGCGGATGAAATTGCTGAAATGGACACGCAACTGTTTCGCCCCAGTGACTATTTAGCCGGCAACCGCTATGTGGCCTGCATGGGAATCGAAGGCAAAAGGGGGTGCGACTTAAAGTGTGCCTATTGTGTATACCCTTCCATCAGCGGTTCACGGTCGCGGCTCAGGGACCCGGTCCGCATTGTCGATGAAATGGAGAACCTCAACAAGACTTATGGTGCAGACCTTTTTCATTTCACGGATGCTGTGGT
>JABDRH010000224.1 GCA_013041835.1 Desulfatitalea sp.
CACTTTCCTTTAACTGGTACATCCAGTCCACGGTGACCATCGATGAGGCGTAAAAACCCAGGGTATTGGAGATCTGATAGTCGCCTTCCGCAAAAAGATTCATCATGGCCGAGTTAAAGCCTTGTTCTGTATCATAGGTATTTTTTAATCCGTAAGTGGCCCCTTGCGTGACATAGCCAAAAAGGTAAAGCGGCTTTCCGAGTACCGAAAACTCTTCGGCAACGGCTGAAGACAATGTCAGGCTAACGCTCAACATGGATACCAGCAACAAAATGATTAACACTTTCCTTTTCATGAATCACTCCTCCCTTTTGATTTGATATCGTGATCCTTTGTGTTTGATTTTCTGGCAATGACCATTTGTCTATTTGGGGCTATGAATTGTTTATATCTTCTCCTTTCTATGGGATTAGGCGGTTGGAAATAAAGCGGCTATCCAGACAAATTCGGGAGCCAACACAAAAGGCAATGAAACGAATGGTTGAATGAAGCTATTTTCTGTGAAGCTCTTATTGGCGTGACAGAATTGGCTTTTGTCAAGCGGAAATGAACACGACTTTTTTTCTCCAACGTATTTCCCCACAATTTCTAAATTGAATTCTTAAACACTCACCCAAAAACTTCGTTGGCCAAGTGTTACAGAAATCATTTCAAAACCATCTATATAGCGCTGTTGTTAACAGTCTGTATGCACTTACTATGCCATTGGCTATTCTTTGCGCGGTAAACACCAACTATTTGGTATTACTTAATTAAAATAATGAATGGCCGTCAGTTTGCAGGTTGTTGGTTCATGTGAAACCGGCATATATGACGAGCCGGTTAAATATGGATGGAATTATCAGCGCATGATACAAATACCGAGCTGTCACATTCGCATCCGGAACGTCGAAGGGTTCAAAATTGGAAAACTACGAAGCGGATTCTAAAAATTTGGGGCAAAGCGAATGGTGTCCGATAAATTGATCCTGCTCTAAAATAAATATCCGACACTGCATCCATCCAAGGCGATTGGCGCAAGGGGGTATATTCTTTGACAGAAATCGCCGAAATGCGCTGAAGAGGTCACTCGCATATTTATGATGTATCATTTGATTTCCCGAAATCGAACCCCAAAAAAAAAGATCTGGAACCTAAGTGTCGGAAGTGCATGCGTAGTCTATCCAAAATATTCCGACAATACGAGCACGAAAAGTATCCCGCATTTCTGAATACCGGATCTCAAGTGCGACATGGGGCTTAACATGAGTGAGTTTCACAAGAAATGGGTTTTTTAATCAATGCCATCGCCAAGATGAATGCTTTTAGGAACATATGGAAACGATCTTTCGACCACTTCTTCTACGACAATATCTGGCTTTTCTTGCTCAACGTATTGAACCAATGAAGGGTAGTTGATTTTTTCCCATACATACGTGGAACGATAAAATTGCCTTGAAATAAATGGTTTTAAAGCTTCAAAAAAAGAATCATGGAAAATTAGCGCCTTCAATCCTTGATTTCCACATACCATTGTATGCGTTTCCATTGCCTTAGCGTCAGGGGTCTTGTTTTCTGGGACACATCCCGAATCAAAAACGGGAACGGGGTTATCTTCTGTAATTTTTTCTATTTTTGCGAATACTGCTAAGTCGCCTCCCCCCCTGTGTGATCTTTTAAATTGATTGTCATCAAGCAAAAAAGGTGTCGTCTGCCCAGGAAAAAGATGAATAATTGTTTTCATTATTTCAAATTGGGCAACATTGGCGCCATAACTATTCCAATGCGTATCGGTTCGAAAATAGACTTGATGCTTTAACTTCTCATTGAGCAACGCCTGTCTTAGATCTACCACAGAAACAGTGGTATGCGCCCGCAAATACGCGACAAGCTGGTCTGTTGATGATTTGTCGTTCAGCTTTTTAATGTATTTCGGAAGTTTTTCAAAATAAATGCTGTGTTTGTTGGGTGCTATGACATAAACATACTCTATTCCTTTGTCGTTTAGCCAATCTTTGGTTTCAGAAATGGATGTGGCAAATTCTCGAAGTTCATCTTCTTTAAATAGATTTGCGTTAATGGCATCACCTATTGGATCGTTGTGGCGCTCATACCCCGGCCTTATACTCCCTAAAAACAACCACCCATCTTGGCCAACGGTAACGTCGTCAACGAATGTTGTGTTACCCAAACGATTGAGTATTTTAAAATACTCTTTTGTTAGTATCTCACGAAATCCAAAATGATCTGAGTAATACGCATTGAATCTCAAAGGATATCCGCTGAGCTCGGTCAGCGATGTCGGCGGCAATGGCAGTTCTGCCAAGACTCTTTTTTCCACACTTGATATTGTGTCGTCACTTTCAATAACGCCTGAAAAAAAGGGTATGCATATGGAAAGGATAAATATTACAGAGAGAATATATCGATCTAACTTGAATATGGCGCGTTGGTTCATGGCTTTACTTAAAACCTAAAATAGATAAATGGATTGTAGGTTGATGCGGCGACCTTCAAAAAACTCAATAAAATTAGAAAAGATAGAAACGAAAGTCTTGTGATGCATAGAAGAGAAGCTAATGACGTTTTGTGATTTGCAAAGGATATGACCAGAAAATGTTTTAGTTTTGTGTAAATCGGAAGCGAAAGCAGCAGGCCCGCGCCAAGTATATATAATGATTCATTTGACATCACCTGCTCATATTGAAGCGTTGAAGTATGCCAGTTGCCTACGGAAACCATGGCGCCATAATACTCAATTGCACTGTCAAGCGTATCCGCTCTGAAAAAGACCCATGAGACCAAAATAATCAATGCAAGGTAGATATGTTGGATTGGTGTCCACAATTTTTCTAAAAATCTTGAAAAGCCAATATGTTCGATGGTTATGAAGAAACCATGGAACATCCCCCAAGCAACGAAGTTCCAGTTTGCGCCATGCCAAATGCCTGTTAAAAAGAAAACAACCAATAAATTGAAATAGGTACGCAAGGCAGCGTTTCGGCTGCCCCCCATCGGAATATATACGTAATCTTTAAACCAGGTAGACAGCGATATGTGCCAACGCCGCCAGAACTCTCGGACTGACCGTGCAATATATGGATAATTAAAGTTTTCATGAAATCGGAAACCAAACATCCTGCCAAGCCCGATCGCCATATCAGAATATCCGGAAAAATCGAAGTATATTTGAAGGGCATACGAAAGAATGCCAAGCCAGGCCAATGGCATTGAAAGACCATTGCCGGACAATGCAAAGGCATTGTCCGCGATTTCACCAAGAGGATTGGCAATCCACATCTTTTTGGCCAATCCGAAAATGAAACGTTGTGCACCACTAGCGAACAAGTCCATGGAATGTGAACGCTCGATAATCTGAAACGAAATGTCATGATAGCGGACAATGGGACCCGCAATCAGCTGGGGGAACAAAGAGATATAAAGCGCTAAATCAAAGGGATTATTTTGCGCTTTTGATTTGTGCTGATGAACATCCACAATGTACGAGATTGCCTGGAACGTAAAGAAGGATATGCCCAATGGGAGGTGTATTGGATCTAAATCGATTTGCGGAACAGCAAATAGCGAGAAAACGGTGTTAAGATTGTCTGTGATGAAATTTGCATATTTAAATGATATTAAAAGCCCTACATTTACTGAAATCCCAGCCGCAAGCAAAATATGTTTAGTTGCCATTTTCCGCGCATTGGAAATCAATCTACCAATACCGTAGTTGGAAAATATTGAAGCAATCATCACACCCATATAAAAAACTTCACCCCAAGCATAAAACAGCAAACTAATCAATAGTAAAACAGTGTTTTTTAAACTTTGTGGCGACGAATAATATAACAAAAGCGAGATCGGTAAGAAAAGGAATAAAAACACTGGAGAACTAAAAACCACGATATCTCCTTAATTCAAGTATAATGGCACGATGTTGATTTGCCGCGCAAAAGATTTTGTATGTGTAAAATTACTTCTTCCGGCGTTTGGACGGAAGGCATTGGCTCCGGCTGCCCAATGCGCTCAAACAATGGACAAACATCGAAAGCCAACAGAATGATCGGCTTGGCGTGTTTGAGGGCCAGGGCGATTTCCGAGAGGGTGCCACTACCACCGGGACAGGCGACGACGATGTCGCTACTGAGTACATTGATGGTGTTGCGGGCGCTGCCCATGCCGGTGCGGATGGGGATTTGGATGCCAGGGGCGCATTGGCCCAGGTGATCGTCTGGCAGGACCCCCACGGTGATGCCGCCGTGTTCAGCGGCCCCACGGGCCGAGGCGGCCATGATACCGGAGTTTCGGCCGCCGTTGAGCAGCACCCATCCCTGTACGGCGATGAGGCGGCCCAGGTCATAGGCGCGTCTTATGTCCTGATCCGTTGCCTGTCCGCCGCCCATGACGCCGATGATCGGAGGGCGTTTCATGGGTTTTTCCCTTGGGTGAAGAGGGTCCGCAAAAGCCGGGCTAACTTTTGGGGATGGTGACGGACGATATTGCCATCGGTATCGATCAGGTCATCGGCATGGATGGTGCGGTGGGCCCAGCCGGGATCGTCCGGATCAAAGGCGACGTATTCGGCTTGATGGGCTTCATACCGTTTGCAGACGGCATCCACGGGCCGTTTGGTGTTGCCGATGATGCCGTCTATGGGTTTGCCGATGCTGGCTTCAAGGCGTGCAACGAAATCCATGACCTTGAAGTTGTGGGTTTCACCGAATTTGGTCATGATGTTTAAGAGATAGAGCAGCGGGGCCTTGGCGTTTTGCAAGGCTTCGGATACGCCGGGCACGATCAGATTGGGAATGATGCTGGTGAACAGATCGCCGGGGCCAATGAGGATATAATCGGCCTTGGCGATGGCCGTCACCACCGGCGGATAGACCTGGATGGCGCTGGCATGGTGAGGCACAAGAAATATGTCGTGGATTTTTTGGCGCTGATGGCTGCGGGGGATGTCAATGGCCTGCTCTCCGCAAATGCGTGTGCCGTCGGTCAGTTCGGCCACCAGGGTGGCCTGGTCCACGGTCACCGGCAGTATGGTGCCGCGGGCGTCGAGAATCTCCGACAGGGCTGCCACGCCGGCGGGGAAGTTGCCGGTGTAGCGGGTCAGCATGGTCAGCAGCATGTTGCCGGCGTTGTGGCCGGCCAGGCGGCGATCCTTTTGAAATCGTTTTTGCAGGATTTGTCTTGCGAATTCATGGTGGGGCGACAGGGCCAGGACGCATTTGAGGATATCTCCCGGCGGCAGGATGCCCAACTCGTCCCTCAACCGGCCGGTGCTGCCGCCGCTATCCACCATGGACACCACGGCAGTGATGTCGATGGCCTCGATTTCGCGCAATGCCGACAACAGGGCGTGCTGGCCGCTGCCGCCGCCGATGGTGACAATATTGCTATTGGTTGGGGCATGTTTTTCGGGCATGGTTCGGAATTCTTCCGGCGATGTTGACCGGTTGCCGAGCATCCGGCTCCTGCGCCACGGGCGTTGCCAAAAGCGCATGAAGGTTTACGTGTCGGCGGTATTTTCCGATATTTTTCGACAAAATGCAATCATTGACAAGTACCCGCGGCAACCCCATTTTAAAGCGTTTTTAACGGAAAGACACTTTAAAATGGAGGGAGCGCAGCATGGCAATGGGATATGATAGCAATGGCGAAACCCAGGTCGGTGCCCAAGAGCAGGAATTTGTCCGGCAGCTTCGGCAAACCCTTGCGGCATTGACCAATGAAATCCCGCTCTACCTGTTTGTGCACAAAGGCAAGGAAGATGTTTTCGCGGACGCCTGTCGCCAGGTGGTGCGGGCATTCCGTCAATTGACCGACAAAATCACCTTGAAAGAGTTCTACCTGGACCACGAAGACGCCGAGCGTTGGGGGGTCGACAGCGCACCGACCCTGCTGATCGATCCACGGCGGTATAAGATCCGCTGGCTGGGCGCGCCCATGGGCGAAGAGGGCAGATCCTTCCTCGAAGCCATACTGCTGTTGGGAATGGGTAAAAGCGGTCTGAGCGAACAGTCGTTGCAGGTGATGTCGCGTTTGGATACCCCCCGCGAGGTTAAGATCTTTGTCAGCCCCACATGCCCCTATTGCCCGCAGCAGGTGGTCAATGGCGTGAAGGCCGCCATCGAGCGGCCGGACCTTGTCTCGCTGGAAATCATTGATATCCAATGCCGGCCGGATTTAGCCGATCAGTATGACGCCCACAGCGTGCCCCAGGCCTGGGCCGAAGAGGTGCGCATCGGCATGGGGGCGCAGCAGGAGGAGGTGTTTCTTTCGTCCCTGCTCAAACTGGAGGCGCAAACCCTGTTTATCCCCGAGAGCACTGCCGAAATGGTGGAGACGGACGTGGTGATCGTGGGAGGCGGACCGGCCGGCCTGACGGCCGGAATCTACACAGTACGAAGC
>JABDRH010000019.1 GCA_013041835.1 Desulfatitalea sp.
AGCCGTGGACCTGGCTGTATTGCTTGCCTTCTGGTTTGCCGGCGGTTTCGCTTGGCTGGACGTATGGGCGCGCGGCTTTGGGTTCGGGCCGGTGCCTACCGGAATGATCTACATCGGCGCTTTGGCATTACTGAAAGGCATCATCAGCCAACCCTTTGACATCTATTCCACTTTTGTTATCGAAGCCCGTTTCGGCTTCAATAAGACCACTTGGCGCACCTATGTCGTGGACCGGATGAAAGCCTTGCTTCTCGGTGTCTTGCTGGGCGGCCCGCTGCTGGCAGTCATTTTGCTTTTTTTCGAGCATGCGGGAGTCAATGCCTGGTGGTGCTGCTGGCTGGCCACGGTGATATTCATGCTGACCGTGCAATATGTCGCCCCCACCTGGATCATGCCCTTGTTCAATCGCTTCGATCCACTACCCGAAGGCGAGCTGCGCGAAGCTGTTATTCGCTATGCCCGTGAAATCAATTTCGCCTTGGACAACATCTTTGTCATGGACGGTTCCAAGCGCAGCACCAGGGCCAATGCCTATTTCACCGGATTTGGCCGCCGCCGGCGCATAGTGCTGTTCGACACGCTCATCGAGCAGCATTCCACCGACGCCCTGGTGGCCGTACTGGCCCACGAGATGGGGCATTACAAGCAAAACCACATTGTTAAAATGCTGGTCATCGGCATTGCGCAGGCCGGGGTAATGTTCTACATCCTTTCCTGGTTCATCTCTTTTCCCGGCCTGTTTGACGCCTTCTATGTGCCCCAGGTGTCGGTCTACGCGGGCTTGATTTTCTTTGGTATGCTTTTTTCACCCATCAATTCGCTGCTGGGTATCGCCGTCAATGCCCTGTCGCGACGGCACGAGTTTTCTGCCGACCGCTTTGCCGTCGCTACCGCTCCCCAAGGCAGGGCACTGGCCGAAGCCCTTAAAAAACTTTCCGTGGATAACCTGAGCAATTTGCAGCCGCATCCCTTTTATGTCTTTTTAAATTACTCCCATCCACCGGTCTTGGAGCGAGTGGAAGCGATCGAGAACCCCAATGTTGCATAGAAAATCGGGGAGAACTCAGCGACCTGATGGCCTCGAAAGCACTACCGGTATCAAAAGATGTGAGTCATAGCGTCCACCGCCATGAATAATATGATCTCCTTTGCTGCGTGTCTTGGGTAGCTTCAAGAAGGGGGGCAAGCTTCCCTTCATGGGGTGACCGGTAACGAGAACGCGGAGTTGTTCACCTGATTCAAATCGCATCGCGGTGGGCCAGAGTTCAATGTCAACCGGGACGATTTGTCCTGGGCTGAGGCGTTCTTCCTGGGCATGGGTTAAAACAGGCGCTTCCGGCGTCGAGCGATCCGGGTCCAGTTGCCGATGGGAAACCCTAATCCTTCCCAGGGGGCCGGAATAGAAAATAAAGCCTGCTTGCGATATGCCGGTGAAGCGTAGAAATTTGAGAAGCCAGCGCAAGCGCTTATGTTGAGCGATTGCCATATGGGTAAGGACTTTGCCGCTGCTGCTGAGTTTTTGCAGATAGACAAACAGATCCATGTCGTCGGACCCTTTTGCCTCCACCCATAAGCGTAGTTTTAGATAACCGATGACTTCCGTATCCTGATCAAATACATAGCTGAAACTGGTTTTTCCTTTGTGATTATCCGCCAAGTATGAAACCTGGGATTCATTTTCAACTGGATCAGGCGTCATTTTGTTCGAGGAAGCGTCGATGAACAACTTTTTGTGTTTTGCCCTTGCCGGCGGGAATTCGGTTTCGGGCCGGTCGATTTCATCCTTTCCACCGGGGTTGAGTACGCTCATGCGTACCCGTGGTGTCTGTTGCCATCCGTTATCGGCCCCCTTTAAATAGTGATCGTAAAAACGTCTCAGATCGTCGATGTATTTTGGCTCGTAATAGTCCAGCCATTCCTGGGTGTTATGAATACGCAACCACTTTTCTTGTGTGTCGATTTTCCGGAAGCCTTCCAATGTGCCGCGGGTATGCACCGGGTTGGTGTAGCTGGCGACGATATAGGCAGGTATATTAATCTTTTCCAATTCCGGAATTTGACTTTTCCAAAAGCTGTTCATCATCGGATAGCGATCGACCATGGCCGGCACATCGGCTGTGCGGTTGTTTCCATACAAATGACTGGCGATCCATTCCGGGAAGTCTCCGTCGGGAATGCCTCCCCGGTTGGAGATGTCGCGATACAGATCCGTCATGCCTTCCCAGGGTGCGATAGCGGTCAGATGCGGTGGGCGGGCGGCTGCAATAAACCATTGAATGACAGCCAGCCAGGAGTTGCCGGTCATACCGACCTTGCCGTTGCTCCAGTCCTGGGTCACCAGCCATTCGATCAGATCATAGCCATCCTTTCCTTCCTGCGCGCAAAACCAGCCGATGTCCCCTTCAGACATGAACGCGCCGCGGGAATCGACGTTGACAACCGCATAGCCATGGTTGCACCAATACGCCGGGTCCGGCCCCTCCCAGACCTGCAAATCGGATAACACGCCGACCGGTATGCCGAACCGGAGGGGAAATAGATCCAGGGTCTGATAGCCGCCCCGTTTGCCATAGGGACTCCAGGCCAACAGCGCGGGAAATTTACCGTTGCCGGGGGGGCGAAAGATGTCAATGTGAAGGGTGATGCCGTCACGCATCGGCACAGCCACATCCCGGTCAAAGACGATGTCGCACGGAAGCGGCAAGGCGCCTTTCCTGTGGACATGGCCTTTGGGAAAGGTGGTTGTGCCCGGTTTGAAGC
>JABDRH010000002.1 GCA_013041835.1 Desulfatitalea sp.
GCCCGCAACAGGGGAACCAGTTGGCGGTCTTTCTCCACGGCCACCACCCGGCGCGCCTGGCGCGCGGCCGCTACTGTCATGGCCCCCAGTCCCGCGCCGATCTCCAGCACCACATCCTCGCGGCCAATGCCGGCCAGCTCGACAATACGCGCCGCCAGAGACGGTTCCTTGAGGAAATTCTGACCCAAGGCTTTGCGCGCCCGCAGGTTCCAGGCTTTCAAGAGAGTATGGGGTGAGGTCATGTCCCTTTCCTTAAAAATCAGCAGGTTAACATAGTCTCTGGCCCGATTCAAGCGTGGCCTGCGCATACCGGCAATACCTGGTGAAACGACCGGATGAAGGGCGCGATTGGGGTGAGTGTTTTTTACCTGCGCCCTTTAAAGCGCGACACAATCGAACCTGTTGAATTTTCCGGCTTTTCCTTGACATTTGGTCCGCATTTCAATAGCAATGACGCATATGCATAATAGTTACTAAAATTTCTTATAGTTAGACAACTGCGGGGCTCGGCGCCCACGCCGCTCCCTGGAGGTTCCAATGCCCAAAAAGAAAGGTAAATCCCCCAGCTTCGATGCCATGGTCAAGTTTTTCATACACAGCTATAATATCCCCACCAAACGTGACATTGACGCGCTTTCCATCCGGCTGGACCGTATCGAACGGATGCTGATGGCTGCTAGCAGCAGAAAACGCGGCAACGAAGGAAAATCCACCGGCAAACCCGCCATTGCAACGGCCTCCGACGTGGTCAGCGATGTCATCAAGCATAATCCCGACGGCCTCGGATTTTCGGAAATTAAACTGCAGACCGGTTACAGCGAAAAAAAACTGCGCAACATCCTATTCCGGTTGAACAAACTTGGGCGTATCAAACGCAAAAGCCGGGGCATCTACATCAGTGCCTAACCCGACAGCGCCGGGATACCACGCCTCCTGCGCTTAACCACCGTGCCTTGAAACCAATGAAAAGAGTGAATATGACCAAAATCCACGACCGGAACAATCCCAACTTAAAACAAGGACAAACACTCCACGGCTATCGCATCGAACTGGCGACCCGACTGCATGATATCGATGCCGTATTCTACCGGCTTGTCCATGAGGCAACAGGTGCCCGACACGTTCACATCAGCAATGATGATAAGGAAAACACATTTGGTGTGACCTTCAAGACCGTGCCCACCGATTCCACCGGCGTGGCCCATATTCTTGAACACACGGTGTTGTGCGGCTCACGCGACTATCCGGTAAGGGATCCTTTTTTCTCCATGTTGAAACGCAGCCTGTCCACTTTTATGAATGCGTTCACGGCTTCCGATTGGACCATGTATCCTTTCTCTACGCAGAACCGGAAGGATTTCTTCAACCTGATGGACGTCTACCTGGATGCGGCCTTTTATCCCAAAATCGATCGGCTCAGCTTCAAGCAGGAAGGACATCGGCTGGAAACGGAAAAGGCGGCACCCGATAGCGCGGAATTTGAACTGGTGTACAAAGGCGTGGTTTATAATGAGATGAAAGGCGCCATGTCGTCTCCCGATCAAGTCATGGGACGCAGCCTGCTCAATGCGCTCTATCCGGATACGACTTACAGCTACAACTCGGGTGGCGATCCGGTCATTATCCCTCGGTTAACCCACGCGCAACTGTTGGCCTTTCATCAGCGTCATTACCATCCAAGCAATGCCTACTTTTACACTTACGGCAATTTACCGCTAAAAGAACATTTGGCGAGGATATCTGAAAAAGTCACCAATCATTTCGAGCGCATCGATCCCGGTACACAGGTGCCCAGCCAGCCGCGCTGGGAAACTGCCCGTCAGGCTCGATTCACCTATCCCCTGGCCTCCACCGAAGACCCGACCAAAAAGTGCCAGGTCAGTCTGGCCTGGCTCACCTGTGACCTCCGTGATTTCTTCGAAGTATTGGTGCTGTCGGTGCTCGAACGGATTCTATTAGGCAACGCCGCCTCACCCCTGCGCAAAGCCCTGATGGATTCGGGTCTGGGCAGCGCCTTGAGCGACGGTTCAGGATACGATGCCGATAACCGGGACACGTTCTTTGCCTGTGGATTGAAGGATTGCGCCGAGGCATCGGCCAGTGCCGTGGAAAAAATCATTTTCGATGTATTGACGCAATTGGCTACCGGGGGCATCGATGCCGAACTGATCACATCGGCCATCCACCAAATCGAATTCCACCACAAAGAGGTGACCAACACGCCCTACCCTTATGGCATCAAACTTTTGCTCATGACCATCGGCAGTTGGCTGCACGGCGGCGCACCCGAACGTATTCTGCAACTGGACGAAGACTTCAATCAGTTGCGCAAAGCCATCGCCGCCGGCCCGTTTTTTGAAAATCGCATTAAACACTATCTGCTCGACAACCCCCATCGGGTTCGCATGGTGCTGGCTCCCGACCTTCAAAAAGCCCAAGAAGAAGAGGTTCGCGTTCGCAAAGAGCTCAAAGCACACAAGCAACAACTGCCCCCCAAGCAACTGGCGCAAATAGAAAAGGACGCGCAACAGCTTGAACGCCTGCAGGCAACGCCTGAAGATCTTTCCTGTCTGCCCACCCTGGCCTTGGACGATATCCCCGGCGACATTGCCGTTTATGAACCGACATCCATTGAATCAGCGGTGCCCTTGTGGCGCTACACCCTGCCCACTTCGGGCATCTGCTACTTTACCGGCGCGGCGGGGGCCGCGACCATACCGAA
>JABDRH010000020.1 GCA_013041835.1 Desulfatitalea sp.
CTCAAACTTCGGTGTGCCAAATACAATAAAACATTTGACCGGCTTATGGAAAGAAGAAGACCGAAAAGCGATGAGTTGTCTTTTTTCGAAAAATCAGGACTCAGGCTCGTTGTTGATAATGAATAGCTGAGAATCAGCTAATGCTCCCATCGACATTGCTTCAGTGAATGCGATTTTACCGTTCCAACCGCGATCCTATCGTGATTACATGTTATACGAAGAACATGCAATCAACTCGGCCAGGGGTTTTGTCAGAAAATATTTGCCTGTTCTTGCACCTGTTGTTTCTATCTATGAAAGATTATCCGGAAAAACATTTCCGAAACTGCGTCCAAAAAAGCGGTGGTATGAACATCCGATATACTACTTGGGCAATCATTTGACTTTTGTTACCTCTGGTGCTGAAATCAAGATTCCGGAATACACTGATGAATTGGATTATGAGCTTGAACTCGGCGTCATTTTATGCAGGCCGCTGAAGAATGCGTCCCCTGAAGAGGCAATGAAAGCGGTTGGCGGGTTTGTTGTTTTGAATGATTTTTCGGCTCGTGATGTTCAAATCAGTGAAATACAGGCTGGGTTCGGACCGATGAAATCAAAGAATTTCGCCAACGCAGTTTCAAATGTGGTTGTTTCCGCTGACGAAATATGGCCTGTAATAAATGAGTTAAAAGTGAGAGTGACGATAAATGGGCGGCCAGTGGTAGAAAACACTACCAATGGAATGTATTACACTATCGCTGAAGCCATCGCATATGCATCATGGGAGGAACAGTTACACCCTGGCGAGTTTTTTGGCTCTGGAACAATTCCTACCTGTTGTGGTATCGAAAATGGATGCTTTTTAAACTCCGGTGATGTGATTGAACTATACATAGAGAACATTGGTTCACTAACAAACTCAATTAAATAGCATCCCTTTAATCCATTCTAAAATCTGGACGGGCAGCCTCCTAAAAAGAGACCGGTAAGCAGTTCAACAACCGGAACGTTTTTTACGATGGGCGATTCGCGGTCGAATCGGGCATTGCTCACCCGGGGTTTACGTTATACGGTTTTAAAGGTATGCAATGGTCCGTATTTTGCCATTCGCATGGGGTGGAAAGGAAAATTCGGTGACAGAAGTCAATTTATGGAGGGCGAATTGCCATGTTGTTTGATCCGGAGGCCTGTAAGCCGATTCATAATCGCAATATCAGTGTCACGACATACGATTTCAATGCCGCCGCCATCGCTCTGGAGGGCCGGTTGGCCGATGACTGGTTGGTGGACTCCTATGATTTGTTTGGTAAACGGCGGTCGCCGAATATCGTGCACGGTATGGTGGTGCGCATGATCGTGCGGATTCCCGAATTGGTGGTCGAGGCGGTTGAGGCGGAGATGAACACCGTTCCGTACCCTGAGTGCCCTCAGGCCATTGATTCACTGATGCCCTTGATAGGTGAGCGGATCAGTGCCGGTTTCACCGCAAAGGTTCAGCAATTGGTGGGCGGCGCCCAGGGGTGTGCGCATCTATTGGCGCTTTGTCGGGCCATGGGCTCGGCCGCGATTCAAGGCGCTTTTGCCATGTTGTCGCAGCAACCGCCCGAGGCGCATGATATCACAAAGGACAGTTTAAAGCGCGTTATCGATACCTGCCATTTGTGGCGAGCCGATGGTCCCATGGTGCAACAACTGAAAAGCCGTTATTGTCATAAGGATGAATCCGACTGCGCAGCCGTCAGCAAGACTCGTGGTAGACCATCGGGCCGTCCTTGACACGCGCGTAATCCAATGGGGAATCCGCGTTCGACCCCGGTTGGGCTGAAGTCGGCAACAATTCGGCCGTAACGGCAAGCGGTGGGTTGGCCGACAATGCTTTGCTGAAATGAATATAGTGATATCCCATAAACGCCATGTAGCCGAAATAATTGAAGGTTTTGTTGGCAATGCTGAATAGAAAGACGCGCCAGAAGCTCCAGCGCCACGAGGGCTTGATCCCCATGTGCCAGATCATGCGGGGCAGCGCCTTCAGGCGTAGATGAAACGGCAGCGATTTGCCGTATTGTTTGTCGTCGATTTTGCATGTCTGCATATTACGTCGCAGGCGCCGGAAGAAGGCGCGGGGGTCGTATAGCCGGTTATAGGTATCTACATATTGGCGGAAGACTTCCGTCTGCCCTTTTTGGTAGACGACATTGGAGTCGATAAAGGGGCCTTTTTGCGTCTGGGTGACCAGGCGGCCTTCTGCCAGCAACCGGTTGTACAGGGCGGTGCCTTGGGAAGCGGTCATCAGGCTGAGGATGGGGGTGCAGATGGCCGCGGACTCCACGAAATCCACGATATTGTCGCCGGCATCTGCCCCTTCGGTATCAAAGCCGAGAATGAATGCGCCATAGACCTGGATGCCGTGGCGTTGGATGGTGGCGACGATTTCAAGTGTGGAGGTAAAGATGTTCTGGGTTTTTTGAATGGCTTTCAGGTCCTTGGCGTTGGGGGTTTCAATGCCAACGAAGACACAAAAAAAGCCGCAGGCGGACATCAGGTCCATCACATCCGGACGTTCGGCCAGATTGGCGGAGGCCGATGCGAAGAACTGAAACGGATGCCCGTGAGATTGCTGCCAGCGCAGCAGTAGCTCTATCGTTTGCTTGGCGGCGGATAGATTGCCTACAAAGTTGTCGTCCACAAAGACCACCACGCCCCGGTAGCCCATCGCATACAGCTTGTCCAGTTCATGCAACACCTGGTCAGGTGTTTTTACCCTCGGTTGTCGTCCGTAGTAGGGGGCGACTTCGCAGAACTCACATTTAAAAGGACATCCCACGGCAAACTGCAGCGAGACGGCCAGGTATTCGCCGGTATCGATCAGTTCGTAGCGCGGTGGCGGATAGTCGCTTATGTGCAGCTCTTGTTGGACGGTGAATACTTGCCGCTCGGCAGGACGGGCAGCGTTTTGGGCCAGGGCCAGGAGCAAGTCACGCGTGGCGTCACCGATGAGCCCTGCGTGTAAATAGTCCACGGTGTCATAATAATGGGGCCGCATGCTTGGGTCGAGGCCGCCCAGCACCACCGGCTTGCCTAATTCGTGGGCACGATGGATGATTCGCTCCAGGGATTCCATCTGAACACGATTGGCAACCGTTACCACCACATCGGCCCAGGCCAGGTCCTCATCCGTCAGCGCATGAATATTTTCATCCACCAGGCGCATGGGCCAATGGTCGGGAAAAAAGGCAGCCACGGTCAGCAGATCCAGGGGCGGGGCATACGACCGCCGGTTGAAACCCAGCAGGTCGCGGATAGAAAAATGCCAACTCCAGTAGGTGACGGGAAATTGGGGACACACGAACAATACCTTGCGGGTAACGGGTAGCTCTCTTAGCTCGCGCCAGACATCCGGCACATGAAACGGGGCGTCCATATTCGGTTCTCCTGTTGGTGGTGATTTAGCTTCGATTCAGCCGAATAAGCGATGGAAAAAAGGATTGGGTCAGGGAACAATGAAAGACAGATTGCAGCACAATGCAGATCCACATGAGAACGATGGGCAACCCGAGCGGCTTTGCGATGTCGGTTCGAAGCGATCTGTCCATTATTAACAAACAATCCGCTCTCAGGGAAGTGTTTACTGCTTGCACTGGCATTAATAGCTGAAGGCGTGACTTCATGGACAGCTTGTAGTATGCTCTCGCTCCGGCAGGTTTTCAAAGAGGGGGTGCGCGGCATGATGAAAACGGAAACTTTCAGGGCGCTGGTGGTGGATAAAGGTGACACAGGGCTGGTGGCGGCAGTCAAGCCGCTGACGGTTTCGGATCTGCCTGATGAGGATGTTCTGATTCAGGTGGACTATTCCACCTTGAATTATAAAGAGGGACTCGGTTTTGCAAACCGGAATAAAATATTTCGCATTCTTCCCATCGTGCCCGGACTGGATTTGGCGGGAACCGTGGTTGAATCAAAGTCTTGCAGATACAAGCCCGGCGACCCGGTGATCCTGAACGGCTGGAGCGTGGGAGAGAGATACTGGGGAGGCTACGCCCAGATGGCCCGGATCAAGTCGGATTTTTTAATTCCCCTTCCCAAAGGAATGGATACTTTAAAGGCGATGTACATTGGCACGGCCGGCTACACGGCGATGCTCTGTGTCATGACCTTAGAGCAGGCGGGCGTGACACCGGACGGTGGCCCGGTCGTGGTGACCGGCGCCGCGGGTGGGGTGGGCAGCAATGCGGTCGCCATTCTTGCGCATCTTGGCTATGACGTAACGGCGCTTGTCAGCGCGCGGAAGGCGTTTACCCACGATTTTCTCAGGGAACTCGGCGCCAAGGCCTTCGTCGGCGGGGACAAATGGGCACAGACGCCATCACCGCTGGAAAGCCAGCGATGGGCCGGTGCCGTGGATACGGTGGGAACCACGGTGCTTGCCCGGGTCATCTCCGAGATGAACTATGGCGGATGTGTGGCGGCCTGCGGACTAGCGGGTGGGATCGATCTATCCTTGACGGTCATGCCCTTTATTCTGAGAGGGGTGAGCTTGAGAGGGGTGGATTCGGTCTGGTGCCCCTATGAGCGAAGAGTTGCGGCCTGGGAGCGATTGGCAAAGGATATTCCGGATGCGGCTCTGAAAAAAATCAATAGAATCATAAAGCTGGATGAGGTTCCCCATTACGCCGCACAGATCATGGCAGGTAAGGTGGTCGGCCACATCGTGGTCGATGTTAACGCTTAGGCGATTGGCAAAATGCCATTTTGGGATGGACACAATCTACAAGGAGTAACATGCGATGGCGACAATAACAGCAGGCACCAAAATTCCTTGCCGGGTGCGCCGGACGCTTGATGTGGGCGACTTTTCAATTTTGCATCAACTGACCTGGTTCAATATGGCCGTTCACAGCGATGCCGAATATGCCAAAGGCACCTGGTTCAAAGAGCGCTCTCTGGCCGGTCCGGTCATTTTTACCGTGGCCGACGGACTGGTCCACCATGCGGACAATATCGCCGAGCTTTTGGCTGAGGATGGGTATGAAATATACGCTTACATCGGCGTGGACAATATGAAGATTTCCTCTCCGGTGTTGTTTGGGGATACCTTGCGGGCGGATGCTCAAGTGGTGGACCTGCGCCCCACCAAAAACCCGGAGCGGTTCCTGTTCATATATCAAAATAAAACCTATAATCAGCGGGATCAGCAGGTCATCGACTACCAGACCACCATGCTGGTGATGAAAAAAGCGTAGGTGCTTTTTTGCCGCTCGCTTTCGTTTCCAGGATAAAGGACCCTGCGCCGTGGAACAAGGCCGCCAACGGCCTCATTCACCCTCGGGGTGTTCAGTCC
>JABDRH010000007.1 GCA_013041835.1 Desulfatitalea sp.
CCTCGACGCTGAAATGAACCCCAAGCATGGGATCCATTCGACTATCGTGCATCCCCGGTTCCTGTCCGCCGGCGTGTATGCCGAAAGGCCTGGAGTGTTTTCCAAAATGTGCCATCGCCTTTTTCACACCATCCGCCAAAAGATCACCGATCCCCTCACGCTGGATCATCTTTTTTATCAATTCGATGATCGCCTCGGCGTTGCCCCACCGCAACACCAGCCCATCCGTGTCCTTTTCATCGATGACACCGTTTTCAAAGCACTCCATGGCAAAAGCAACTGTATTTCCCGCTGAAATGGAGTCCATGCCGGCGCGGTTCAACAGCTCGTTGATGTAGTAGATTGCCTCTAAATCGTCGTTGAGAAGCAGGGCTCCGAAGGCGTTGCAGGTTTCGTATTCCGGTTTGTGGGTATGTGAAAAAGTGCCGTATTTAATGCCCTTGATATTGCAGATCCCACCACAGGCGATCACGCAGGAGTAACACGTATATTTCTTGGATTCGCGTTTGAGAATGCGACCCGGATTTAATTTTCGATATTTGCGCCACCCGAAATCTTTGACACTGCCCTGCCAGTTTTTGACCGGACAATCCCCATTTTCCATACCCAAGGCATTGTTGTAAATGGTCCCCCATTTTTTGAAGACGGCTGCTGCAAAAATGCCGTCAAGGGCGGATGCATGATCCATTTTGCTCATCAATTTGCTGATGAATGGAAGAGACCAGGCGCCCATTATCTTTGGTATATTGCTATTTTTGATCTTGACGCTCAATTCCTTGCTGATTTTCATGACCTGCTTTTTGTCATGGCACGCTACGCGTTGCGCCCCATTCAGGACCACGGCCTTGAGGCGTTTGGAACCCATCACGGCGCCCACGCCGGACCTGGCGGCAATTCGCCCCTGGTCATTAACCACACCGGCGATCAAAGAGCGTTTTTCACCTGCTGTTCCGATTACGGCAATCGACACCGGTTTGTTTTTCCGCGACTCTTTTTGAAGGATTGTTTCCGCTTCCACGGCGTCTTTTCCCCATACATGTTCGGCGTTGCGTATTTGCGCCCCGTCATTATCGGCATATAAATATACGGGGTGGGAAGACATCCCTTTTACAAAGATCGCATCATACCCACATCTTTTAATGGCGATGGAAAAGGTTCCCCCGCAGTTGGCATCCCCCCACCCCCCTGTCAAGGGAGACTTGCAGACAACCATCCACCGGCCCGTCATCAAACTTCCCGTGCCGGTCAGCAGCCCGCTGACGAACCCAATAATATTCTCGGGGCCAAGTGGGTCTGCGTGGGCAGGAATCGCTTTATACAGGTAATATGCACCCAGCCCCATACCGGATAAAAAGCTTTCATAAATGCCGGCATCTATGGTTTCCGTGGTGATAGTTTGGTTGGATAAGTCAACGACAAGTATCTTTCCCAAATAACCGTGCATCATTTTCTCCGCCTTATAGTTTTTTACTACATCCCATAACAAGGTTCGCTATTTCGTGTAGATGCCACATACATGGGTCAGCCGCCGGCAATAGTGCCAAGTACGGAAACGATATCGCCATCACGAAGTTTTTGGTTCAAGCCGGCAACCTGGGAATTGACATAACAGTTTATCAAGAAACGAAGGGGTAAAGGAATCTTCAACGCTTTGTAAAGGTGTTGGACGGTCGCCCCTTCATCAAAGGAAAAGCACCCATCCTCATCCATCTTGGACAGATTAAAAAAGGAAGGTGCATATACTTTCACCCTTACCCGCACCGTGAAATTCCCCTCCAAGCTATGGTAATTTTATGTCCTCGGTAATAAAGTGTAAATGAATCAAATTCATGATGAAAAGTCAACCTGTATTTGGGTGTTCAAGCACGTGAAATATGTCAATATACTAATAAAAAAACAAAAATGGAGTTATGCGTATACTCGAATTTCAGATTTTCTGCATAAATATGATTCATATTTATGATAGCATCCATCGAACAAAGCGCAATTTGTTCTTGTATGGCGGGTATGGCACTGTCGTGTTGAATCGCGTCGTTTTCTTTAGGATCGAACGGTGGTGGCTAAAGGTATTAAAGCTGTATTGTCCGTGGTACATGCCCATGCCACTATGGCCTACACCGCCGAATGGCAAGCTGGGATTCGCAACATGCATGATGGTATCGTTGATGCAGCCACCTCCGGAAGATGTGCAAGATAAAATTCGATCCATTCTGGACTTGGAATCCGTAAACACATACATGGCCAAAGGTTTTTCACCCCGGTTGATAGTTTCAATGACCTGCTCTAAGCGCCTGAATTCAATGACCGGCAGCAGCGGGCCGAAAATCTCTTCTTGCATGATGGGATCATTGATTTTTATGTTGTCAATGAGGGTCGGTGCGACATAACGTGTCTGCCGATCTACTTTGCCCCCGCACACGATGGTGCCGCCGGATCGCATGAGATAATCCAGACGATCGACCTGGGCATGGTTGATGATTCTGCCGTAATCCGGACTTTTTTCGGGATCCTTGCCATGGCATTTCTCGATCCAGCTACTGATCCCGTCAATGAGGGGTTTTTTGACCGATGAATGGACGAAAAGATGATCCGGCGCAATGCACGTCTGGCCGGCGTTAAGAAATTTTCCGAATGCGATCCTCTGGGCGGCGATTGCGATATCGGCATCCCGCTCGACGATGCAAGGGCTTTTCCCACCCAATTCAAGGACCACGGGCGTCAAATATTTTGCAGCCTTTTCCATGACGATCTTTCCCAAACCGATGCTTCCGGTAAAAAAAATCAGATCAAAGCGTTGGTCCAATATGGCCTGATTCACCTGCCGGTTGCCGGTAAAGACACTCACATACTCCGAGGGAAAGGCTTCATGAATCATCATTCGAATGACATCGGACACGCGTGCGGAATAATGCGCGGGCTTGACCAATGCGCAGTTGCCGGCGGAAATGGCGCCGATTAAAGGGAGCAACGACAATTGCAATGGGTAGTTCCAAGGCGACATGATCATGACCACACCATATGGCTCGTGTATGATGCGGCTGGTAGCGTAAAAATTTAACAGGTCTGTGGGCACCCGAGTAGGCTTCGCCCACTTTTTCAACTTTTTAACATGGTGTCTGATTTCCTTTAAAAGAATTCCGATCTCCGTTGCGAAGGTCTCCATTTTTGGCTTTCGCAAGTCTTGCCAGAACGCTTCGTAGAGGTCATCTTCGTGCCTTAACAAGCTTTTCCGCAGTCGATGGAGATATTCCAATCGAAAACCCACCGATCGCGTATGTCCTTGTCTGAAAAAATCGCGGTGTGCGCTTGCCGCTTTGGCAATGCTGTCCATAACTTGCCCTCCTTGATCCTTATTATCAAAATGGCCTTGCCGAGGAGGCGATTTATAGCCTCGACATATACCTGAAAAGGGAAAAGAAGCGTGTTGTGACCCAATTTTTCAACTGACATGTCTGGCGTAAAGCGTCAATCCAAAGGCCAAAATGAAGGGGCAGATGGATCGACGATCTCAAATCGCCGACTCAAGTTCAACTCGGAAAGGACGATATTTATTTCGTAACAGCAACTAGGGCACCAAGTTTACTTTGTTGGATCATGGATGGCAATATGCCGAACAAACAGGAGGCCCAAAATGATCTCTTCGCCTTGCAAAAGCTGCCAGAAACGCTATTTGCCCAAAGACCTGTGCCTTGAGAAATGCGATAAAATCAGGGGGGTACAGGCGTTGCAGCGCACCATGCCCATTTCACCCTATGCGTCCATCGACAGCACTGACAGCATTCGCTACCGTCTTGCCATACCCGTATCGATGCCCAGGTGCGAGTAGCAGGACTGCTTAGGGTCCGCGCAAAAAAATTACCATTTTAGGTGTTGCGGCATTCACCCGGCAAGGCACAAAAATTAAAGAATATCGAGACATTGTGTAATTTTGTAACGCAGCCGGGTGAGATGGATCGGCGCATGAAAATGTGAAGTTTTTTTTGCGCGAGCCCTTAAGGTGGCAAATAAATATGGCAATCGGTCGAGACCCAAACCGATTGCCCGCAAAGGCGGCCTGACCGACGCTGCGGCGCAAGGAAAAGGTCGTCTTCCAACCGGCGATTGTCGGAATCGCACGTTCCATCTGCATGCGCGCTTGGCTACTCTTCCTGCAACGCCTCAATTCCGGCATAAAAATCCAACACTTCCGGATTCCTCAAGGCATCGCGGTTGCTGATCGATTCACCTGCGATTGCTTTGCGCACGGCAATTTCCACCTTTTTCATGCTCAGGGTGTAAGGAATACCAGGCACGCTGATGATTTTGGCCGGCACATGTCGCGGTGAGGCATTGGTGCGGATGGCGCGGCGGATACGGTCCGCCATGGCGTCGTCCAGCGTGAACCCCTGGTTTAACTTCACGAACAGCACCACGCGAACATCATTTTTCCAAGGTTGGCCAATGACCAGGCTATCCTCGATCTCTGGGATCTGCTCCACCTGCCGATAGATTTCCGCTGTGCCGATGCGCACGCCACCCGGATTGAGTGTGGCATCGGAGCGGCCATAAATCACCATCCCACCGTGTTCGTTGATCAAGATAAAATCACCATGGCGCCACACGCCCGGGTACTTGTTAAAATAGGCTGAGCGGTATTTGGCGCCGTCGGGATCATCCCAGAAGTAGATGGGCATAGAGGGAAACGGTGCGGTGCATACGAGCTCGCCCTTTCGGCCGATGACCTCTTGCCCATGCTCGTCGAAGGCAACCACGCGCATACCCAAGCCGCGGCTTTGCAGTTCTCCGCAGTAAACCGGATCAAATGGATTTCCCAGCGCAAAACAACCGTTTAGGTCAGATCCGCCGGAAATGGAAGCCAGTTGCACATCCTTTTTAATATGCTTGTACACATACTCGAAGTTCTCCTCGGACAGCGGCGAACCGGTGGAAAGGATGGTGCGCAGCCTTGGTAGTGCAAAACGGCCGGTAATGTCCGCATTCAAATTCTGCAAGGCTGAAATGTATCCGGCACTGGTGCCGAAGACCGTGATCTCGTGTTCTTCGGCCATGCGCCATAGGGCTTCATGATCGGTATGAAACGGGTTGCCATCGTAAAGCACGATGGTGGCGCCGACGGCCAGGGCACTGGCCAGCCAGTTCCACATCATCCAACCACAGGAAGTAAAGTAGAATATGGTGTCCTCACGCTTCATATCGGTGTGCAGAACCATCTCCTTGAGCTGGTTGAGCAGCACGCCGCCGGCGCTTTGCACCATGCACTTGGGCAAGCCGGTCGTGCCGGATGAGTACATGATGTACAGGGGGTGATCGAAGGGCAGTGCAGTAAAGGGAATGTCCGCGTCGGTGTCGTCTGCCAGGTAATCGTTCCACAAAACGGCGTTTGGAATAGCGTCAAGTCCCGGCGCGGCGTCAATAAAAGGCACCACCACGACCTGCTCCACCGAGGCAAGCTGCCCGAGCATGTCGCGAACCCGTTCAAGGGAATCGAACTGTCTGCCCTTGAACGCGTAACCATCGGCAGTGAACAGCACACGTGGCTTGGTCTGACCGAAACGGTCCAGCACACCCCGCATGCCGAAGTCAGGCGAACAAGACGACCAGGTAGCCCCCAGGGAGGTGGCCGCCAGCATGGCGACAACGGTTTCGGCGATATTTGGCATGAAGCCCACCACCCGGTCGCCGGGTTGGATGCCCTGGCGCTGCAGCGCAAGGGCCAATCGGCGCACCTGCGCGTACAATTGCGCATGGCTGATGCGCACCGGCGGCCGGTGTTCGCAACAAGCGATGATAGCGGTCTGCTCATCACGATGGGCCAACAACTGTTCGGCAAAGTTAAGGGTGGCCCCTTCAAACCACCGCGCGCCGGGCATTGCACCGAGGTCGTCCACCACCGCCGTATAAGACGTTTTAAACTGAATATTGGAAAACTGGAGAAACGTTTCCCAAAATTGGGGAATATGGTCCACAGACCACTGGTACAGGTCGCCATATGATTCATTGTGCAGCCCGAAACGTTTGTTGACCATTTTCATGAAAGCGGCCATGTTCGATGCGGTGATGCGCTGGGTTGAAGGTTGCCAGAGTACGCGATTGCTCATAAAACCTCCCATGAATTAGCGATTAATTATTAAAGGCTTTCCAGAATGTTTTGCTTTTTTAGCTTATAATTGGTAAAAAGCCAAACTAATAATTGTGAGGCCCTCAATCAAAACTAGGAGATGATATTCAATGCTTTTTTCAGGAATGGCTAAGATTGATATCGACGAACTACTGACGCCCCCCGAGGTATTTCCTACTGAAAAAGCGCGGAGACGTTTTCTTCGTCTGGTCGGCATCAAAAAGATTGCCGATAACCTTATCGAAGACATTCATATGTTTTTTCATTCAAATTGTATTGAGGGATGGTGTCAAAAACACTATAATGAAAGCCTGCCCATAATAGAACTCATGGAAGACATGGTTCCTTTGTTTCTTTTTGAAGGCGATGTGGGAACAGGGAAAACCGCATTGGCTGAAACAATTGGGGATGCTCTCGGACGCGCAAAAGATTATAGGGTTACGATGATCAAAATGAGCACACAGGTTCGAGGAACGGGTTATGTCGGCCAGATGGGGTCCATGCTTTCCGCGGCTTTCAAACATACTGTTTCGGTCTGGCAGCGTTTTGGAAACCCGGTAATTCTGATAATTGATGAAGCGGACAGCTTGCTGACCAGCCGGGCAACGCAGGAGCAGCATCATGAAGACAAGTCCGGCGTAAATACAATTTTGCAGCACCTGGATGCCATAAAAAATGATAGCAGCAAGGTTGCGGTCATTGCGATTACCAATAGGGTCGGCGTCATTGATCCCGCCTTGATGCGCCGTGCCGCCTCAATCATTCATTTCAGTCGACCCGAATCCAGACAACGAAAGCAGATTATAGGTCACCTTTTCAAGGGTACCCAATGGGGTGAGGATACATTTAACC
>JABDRH010000013.1 GCA_013041835.1 Desulfatitalea sp.
GCCCGATCTTCGGTCTCAAAATCCTCAAAATAGCCCGCTATTCCTGCGGTTTTGAGCCCTCAGATCGAACCAAGCCAACCCAAATCCGCGCGCCTAAATGGGCAACTTATTAAATTGCGATTCCTTACCTGCCGGAATAGAGTGTCTTAGACCAAGCGATGTTGAGCTTATTGATGCGCGAGTCTATTATGTTGGTGTCGATGATATCCGTACTGCTGGCGGCCCCGCCTGCACTTGCACAGCGTATTCATGCTGAGCATGTCATTTTGTTGCATGGTCTTGCCCGGACTGAAAGGTCTCTGTCAACGCTTGAAAACCATTTAAAGGCGAAGGGTTACAAGGTGCTGAATGTCGGATATCCTTCCCGGCACAACCCCATCGAGGTACTCGCCGAGACCGTCATCTCAAGCGGGATTGAACGGTGCAGAAACAATGGGGCCGTTCGAATCCATTTTATCACCCATTCGCTGGGCGGAATCCTGGTGCGGTACTATCTCGCGCATCACGATATCCCCGAATTGGGACGCGTGGTCATGCTGGCGCCACCAAACGGTGGCAGCGAGGTGGTGGACAAACTTGGCAAATGCCCGCCTTTTCGCTGGTTGAACGGTCCGGCCGGCGACCAGCTTGGAACGGATCGCGGTAGTATCCCACGGACACTTGGTCCGGTGGATTTTGATTTGGGCGTGATTGCCGGCGACCGCTCCATCAACCTGTTCCTTTCGTTTCTCATACCGGGCAGGGATGATGGGAAAGTCTCCATCGAAAACACGAAAGTAGACGGTATGAGCGATTTCACAGTGGTTCATACCTCCCACCCATTTATCATGAAAAACCGGAGGGCAATCGATCAAGCCATTGTTTTTTTGCAGAAAGGCAGATTCGATTGACCTCAATGAAACAGTGCGGTTGATGCAGGCAAGGCCGCATATCCAGATAGGCAACCTTGCCTGCGCCTTGCAGGTGAACCCAATCCCGGCGCAATCCGGTGAAAATATTGTGTGCCGGGGCCTTTAGGGCGCGTTCTAATCAAAGTCGACCGTATAATCCTTGTATCCGGGAATATCAGGTCTATATATAACCCCATCATATGGCGCAAAATGCACTTTCAACGATCTTGTCGAAGGCCGATATACTACGGAATGAACGGTTATCGAGCTATACGATTGTGTCGGGCCGACCCTGTAAATATTGCCTGTATCAAAGGAGTTGTCTGTTGCGTAACTGATGATTTCAGACATTTCATTCATATCCACCCGTTGTCCTGATCCTGCTATGCCGTGCAATAAATCGGTAAAGTTCAGCAGGCGATTAAAATTCGTCTTTTTATTGTCATGATTCAGGGACTGTTCCGGCAGCAGAAATGAGTTTACCGTAACGATTGCATCCTGGTCATGAAAAGTATTGTACCAATATCCGATACTGCCATGAGTATCGGCCTCAAGGTTTAACAGCGTGGATGAATCTCGCAAAAAAAATGTAGATTCATGAGTGCTTGCGCTTATATCTACTTCCGCAATTTTCGCAGTTAAGGAATCGGCCAATATCGTTGCAAAACCGCTCTTGTACTG
The DNA here is from genome assembly GCA_013041835.1 of Desulfatitalea sp. Classification (GTDB taxonomy): domain Bacteria; phylum Desulfobacterota; class Desulfobacteria; order Desulfobacterales; family Desulfosarcinaceae; genus Desulfatitalea. The sequence continues at coordinate 1,572 of JABDRH010000013.1, forward strand.
GTAATTGTCTATAAGATCGAAGGCGCCGTCGATCGTATCCGTGGTTTCCAGAATGCGTCGTTGATTGAGTTCGAGAATTTCAGCTTCACGGCTATCGTTTATATTGCTGCTCTCACTCATATGGCTTGCTATAAAAAGACCCCTTTCATTATATCCCGTCAATACCGTTATTACACCGAGCCATGAAACCGAAACAAAATCAAATTTCTCGCCGCCCTGATTTTTGAAATGGGTAATCGCGTGGATTTTAGTTATTCTATTTCTCTTTTGATTCCCGATAAAAAAATCGAGATTTCGTCCCACAATCGTATCCCCGGTAGCGCTATAGTCTCCCCAGACGGCAAGTGAGCTACACTCTGCCAAACCCGGAATGCCGGCGATCATGTTTAGCAGGTATACCTCGTTCAATGTGAGTTGGTTATCCGGTATCAGGCCTGTTATGATCCATACCCTGTCCTTTTCACCTCCATAAGGGTTGAATACCGAATCCATTCCTTGTAATTCAGCCGCGATATCCGGGTGGCCGACATCAAATTCAAGCCTATACTGTTCGATAGCAGAAATTAAATCCCGATAAGTGATTCCGAAGGGATTCGACAGCATAAGAATATATCTTATATACCGAGATACTCGCGCTTCATAATCAGGAGCAACATCGAGGATCTCACGGGCGTATCGTTCCCCAATCTGACGATGTGTTTCCAGGCTGTCGCTGCCGTTATAATCGAGTACGACTTCGTAATGCTCCCCATTAATGATGTCGTAATTGCCTGCTATTTGAACTTGCATGTCCACGTGGTTGATTGATACTGATGGTATCGCTTCTGTTGGATCATAACAGTGAATGCCAAAAATACTCACCAACAATAGCAAAATACATGTTTTTTGTGTGACTGATTTCATTTTGTACCTCCCATGTTATTACATAATTGAGTTGTTTTGTTTTTCTTGGGGCACACATGCCAAATGTTCGACGAACATGGGCAAAACCCGCAAACGCATGCCGGGCAAGGGCTCACAAGGCATGACCAGGTAGTACGTTGGCATCTGCGATCAAGCGTCTTTCAAAAAATTAGGGTGAACGAATACTATTTGCAGTTTTGGCTGGAGTGGTGTGCGTGTTTCAGTCGTTTTAGATACCCGACCACGACACTCATAGGATCGACTTGAAGGGTTTGCGCATAGGATTTGAGGAAACCTCTTAAAAATACTTCGGCCGGCAATTCATCGTAGCGATCCGCCTCGATACGTTCAAGCACATACGTGGGAATCCGGGTGACCGCGAATATTTCCGCCAGCGTGATGTCCATGATTTCTCGCAACTGTTTTAGATCCTTGCCCGCAATATGCTCCTGCCGCATGATCTCCCCGGCGCATTGCCGGATTTTTTCTTCCGCCCATTTGATTTTAACCCAATTTTTAAGATCGCACTGCCGGGGCAAGGGGCGCAGGGTTGAGGCGGCTGGGCGCTCGTGCGGATTACAGGCTTGAAAAAGCTCGGCGCTGACTTCTTCCGTGTCGATGAGCATCCGGTTGTAGGCCGAACGGCGGGCATTATCGGACAAGGTATGGTAGGCATTATCGATGGCTTGCAATAGCTGGGAGCGCTGGGCATCGGAGAAGAGCGAGTAGGTGACCAGTGAGTTCTCTTCATAAAGTGTCAACGCCTCCTGGTAGGCGCGTTTAATTTCACCGGCTTGAGCATCCAGAGGAACCCCCAACACCTCGTAGTGAGTCTTTCCCTTGAACGTTTTCATGACGCCTCGGTAAGATTCACGGCTGTGGTTCGGTGACCGGTCAACTGCGTGGCGATCTGCTCCAGGGACGCCGATGCGGAGGAATCGGGATAGCTGAGCGTGAAAAGCGACTTGCGCAGCACACTTTCGAAGACCCGGTCGTCGAATTGGACATAGCCTAAAAAATGAAATTTGGAATAGAAATGGCGGTTGCATACGATTTCGATCTTTTCGCCCAGCCCGGTGCCCATGTGTTTGCGAAACTGATTCAGGATGAACTTGAAATGAAAGTGACTGATGCTTTCACGCAACAACATTTCATGGTCGGGGTCGTATTTGAGGACGAGGTCGATGATATCCGCCGAACCAAGTTCATCATGGCCTTCATCAAGCACTGCTTTTTTGATCACTTTGTGAAAGGCATTGAGATGAATGATCTGCTTGAGTTTTCGCAAGTAGACGGCTTTAATGAAACGAAAGGCGTTCTCGATGGCCGTTGGCTCCGGTGTGCAGACCAAAATACTCTTATTGGAGGTCAGGAAGAAATCCAAGGTGTTGAAGTGGGTTCCCGCCCCAAGATCCAGGATGATATAGTCGAAAGACAAGCCCTTGAGGGCATTGATCAACTTTACCTTCTGGGCGTGGTAGAGGTTGGCTATTTGCATGGAGCAGTTTACCGAATTGACAAAGGATAGATTGGCGTGATGGGTGGGGACCACTACCTGCGCCAACTGCTGTACCTGTTTGGTCATAAAGAGATTCAGACCACCCGAGGTGTTCTTGATGCCAAGGAAGGTGTGCAGATTGGAAGCCCCGAGATCGAGATCGACCAGCACCACCTGATGGCCTTTCTTGGCGATCAAGGCACCGAGATTTGCGGCGATAAAGCTCTTGCCGGCACCTCCTTTACCACCGCCTATGGGTATTATTTCCGGCATGGCTTCAATGGTCGCCCAACCCAATCTATCGGAAACGATTGAGCATCGTTTATGCCCAAAACAAGGCTTTGTTTTCGACCGTTCAGCCATCAGTATAGTATTAACTCGTCCAAATGTAAACCATCGGCAAAGCGGCCTGACACCGGAATGCATGATTTTGGGGGGGGGCGAAACCCTAATGCCGCCCTGGCCGGCGACCGATATGAATGGCGTTCCGGGGGCAGCCGGCCAAACAATCGCCGCAGTTGGTGCAGTTGGCTTCGGCCGGCCGGGTGTCCATCTCACAGATCAATGCGCACTTGCCGCAGTCATTGCACCGGTCGGTTTTGTAGACGTTGAAGACAGAGACGGGCTTCAACCACTCGAGCAATCCACCCGTGGGGCATGCAAAACGGCACCAGGTATTGGACACCAGCAGGCCCAGCGTCGCAACGCCCAGCACCGCCAGGGTGCGGATGATCCAGATGGCTTGGGCGTGTTCGAAAGTAAGGCGTACGGACTCGAAAAACCCACCTGTGCGGATGGGAATGGCTTCCCGGCTTTGACCGGCGACCCACCAGAAGTAAAGGGCCGCGCCAATGCCAAGCAACAGCAGATAGGGCGCCATGCGCGTGGCGATATTGCCGGCACGCAGTTTTACGGGTGCCGCTTTGGCAATCAGTTGATGAACCAGCCCTGCCGGACATGCCCAGCCGCAAAATGCGCGGCCGAAAATGAAAACCGATATTGGCAGCAGTAGCCAAAACCCCCAGAATAGGGTGAAAATCCGGCCGTGGCAGGTGATCACCGGGCAGCTCTGGCAGCTGACGAAGGGGACGATGAAAGGGCACCGGAAAATCCCGTAAAAGGACCACTGGCCGAAGATCGCGGCGCCGCACAACTGACTTACTCTGCGCCACCGCTTCAGTGCTTTGGCGTTGGCGCCTTTGCGGCCCGTCGTTGACTGCGTCGCCTTTGCCGCATCAAGCATCTTTGACCCCTAACTTTTCCACCAGTTGACGTCCCTGTTCGGAGCTGGCCGGGATAAAGCCGGCGTTTTCAAAAATGGCTTGTCCCTCCGGTGAGAGGATATACGCGACATAGCGATCGGCCAGTGAACGGTCCCTGGCCGCCTGCATCACACCGATCGTGAAGGTCAGTGGCGGGGACGGGAAGTATTGGGTGGGGATTGAAATGACCTCCACTTTATCCACAAACAAGGGCATGCGCGTCAAGCGGTACTCCACCACCGAGACATCACCTTGGCCGTCAATAAGCTGTTTCATCGTGCGTTGCACGCAGCTTCCTTGGACCACCGCATTCTGTAGCGCTTTTGTTGCCACACCGGCCTTTTTCAGCAGGCCGATGACAGCCTGTCCTCCGGGCGGAGAGGCCTTTGGGGCCAGAATGACCCGAATGCCCGGTTTGGCCAGATCCTGAATATCGGAAATCCCGGCGGGATTGCCCTTGGGTGTCACCAGCACATAGCGGCTGAAACACAGCGGCTCGAAGTAGATCATCTTCTCCGCGGCACGCAGTTTCCTGGCCAGATCCAATACCCGACCGGCAAAGACCTCGGTGACGGCGTTGCCCATCAGCGATTTTCCCAAGGCTGCGGCGAAGGCGCCGGTGTAAGCGATCTCGATACCGGTTATCTCCTTGAACCGGGCATTGGCCGGCATGAAGGCTTCGGCCAGGCCGCCACAGGACCAGACCTGAAGCACGCCATAGGCGTCTTGTGTCGCTGCCGGCGCGGTGGCGGGCAATATCGCATTGGCCGTCAGCGCGGCCGAACCGGTGAGAAACGCGCGGCGGCTCAATGCGCGTTGACAAGGCGGCATCATCCATCTCCTTGTGTGATTTGTTTATGCCCAGGCCTTATCGCATGGTCCACGGCGCGGTGGCAAATAGGTACTTCCAATGGTGGGTCGGAACCTTTATGGAGTTGCTCAATGCACGGAGAAAATTCCGCAAGCGGATACTGAAATGCTGCCGGTGCCATTATTCAGGTGTTTGCGAAACCCCGTAAGGATAATGATGGCAATGTACCTCAACGATTTGAGTATACGATCGAAAATACCTACGCGTCGTTCAGCACTTCATGCACCTTGGTGATGAGGACCTGTGCGGAAAATGGCTTTTGAAGGAAATTCACCCCATCGTCCAGAACACCATGGTGGGCGATGACGTTCGCCGTGTAGCCGGACATGAAGAGGTATTTGAGTTTGGGACAAAGCGGCATCAGGGTATCGGCCAATTTCTTGCCGTTCATTTGGGGCATCACCAGGTCGGTGAGCAGCAGGTCGATGGTACCCCTGTGGGTCTTGGCCATGAGCAAGGCTTCCTTCGGTGACACGGCGGGCAATACCTGGTAGCCGTATTTTTCCAGTGCCATCCTGGCCATGTTCAAAATGGCGGGCTCATCTTCCACCAAGAGGATGGTTTCATGTCCGCCCAGTAACGGGGCGGCTTGGCTTCGTTTTTCCAAGGGATCCTCCTTGCCCGAATATCGGGGCAGGTAGATCCGGAAGGTGGTGCCGTATCCCGGTTCGCTGTATACGTAGACGAATCCGTTGTTTTGCTTGATGATTCCGTAAACCGTGGCCAGGCCGAGGCCCGTGCCTTTACCCACCTGCTTGGTGGTGAAGAAAGGATCAAAGATTTTTTCCATGGTTTTTTGATCCATACCCTTGCCGTTGTCACTGACCACGAGCAGGACGTACTCTCCAGGAATTAAGGCCACATGGCCATGGCAGTCGTCTTCATCCATGGACGCGGTACCCGTCTCAATGGTCAATTTACCCATGTTCTGGATGGCATCCCGGGCGTTCACGCATAGATTGGCCAGGATTTGATCGATTTGCGAGGGGTCTATCTTGAGCGGCCATACCTCTGAACCCGGGAGCCAGGACAGCTCGATATCCTCACCGATCAAGCGCCGCAGCATCTTCAGCATGCCCTCAATCGTCTGGTTCAGATCGAGCACTTTGGGTGTAACGGTTTGCTTGCGGGCGAATGCCAACAGTTGCCGTGTCAGGTCTGCGGAACGTTCAGCGGCGTTGCGAATTTCCTTGATATTCGCATGCAGCGCATGCCGCGGGTCTACGTCATTCAGAGCCAAATCGGCATGGCCAAGGATAACCCCGAGCATGTTGTTGAAATCATGGGCGATTCCGCCCGCGAGGGTGCCGACAGCCTCCATCTTTTGGACTTGCCGGAGCTGAGATTCCAGACGGATTTTTTCTTCCTGTACCTTTTTTTGCCGCGTGACGTCCTCCACCGTTGAGAGGAAATACAGGAACCGGCCCGTTCCGTCGCGTATGACGCTTATCGTTGCACAGGCCCATACAAGCTCTTTGTCTTTGCGCAGATATGGCTTTTCCGCGCGATGGACCGGTGCGGCGCCATTGATCAGATCGGCCATATACCGTTTATGTTCGGCCATATGTTCGGGATGCAGGATATCCTTGAAGGCCAGATCGCCGAGTTCCTGCTCCGAATAGCCGAGCATGTTGCAAAAGGCTTCATTTACGCGGATAAATCGCAAATCCGCATCGGCCATGAGCATGCCCAGGGGACTTTCCTCGAACACTTTTCTGAACAGCGCCTCGCTTTCCTGCACCGCGGATTCCATTTGTTTTCGTTCGGTAATATCCTGGGTCGTGCCATATACTTTGACGGTAGCGCCATCGTCATCACGCACAAGCCGTACACGCGATACAATGTGACGAATGTTCCCATCCCTGCGAATGATTCGGTGTTCAAAATCGGGAAAGGCGGAGTTCCAGGGCTGCTCCGCGGTTTCCCGGGCAAGTTGAAAATAGCGCGGTTGATCATCCGGGTGCATGAACCGATTCACATAATCGTTGCCGGTCATCCGATATCCGCCTTCCTGTTCGGCGGTGGTGCCGTGCAATGCATAGAAAGGATCATTGAGAATAAATTCATAGGTGCTCAGATCCAGCTCCCAATAGACAATATTGGCAAGCTCCATGGCTTGGGACAGTTGTATCTGCCTGGCACGCAGTGCCAGCTCCGATCGCTTTTGTTCGGTAATGTCCCGATGGGTTGCGATCCTACCATAGGCCCTGCCATCCTTTCCCAGGACGGGACCGGAAAAGATATCCAGGATCCTGCCATCATTCAATTCCAATTCAGCGCGCGATATTTTGTCGGGTTGCTCGTACACAAAGGCAACTTGTTCCTTTGCTTTTTCAGGATGTTTCAACATGTCCCAGACCCATTTTTCTTGCTTGGGCAGATCCATTTCGATTTCGGGAGGGATTTTGAACAGTTCACTAACTCGCCGGTTTTGAAGGATCACTTCATCGTTGTTCGTTACCACGATACCATCGGGGGATGCATTTAATTGGGCCTCAAGAACCGCGGTTTTGTGTTGCAGCTCTTCTTGAACACGGGCTTGTTCGGTGATGTCCAACACGTTATGGCAAATCGCCGGGCGACCTTTGTATGTAATGTTTCCGCCCAGAATGCTCACCTTGACGGTCGTGCCGTCTTTTTTTTGTATATTGAGGTGAACACCCGAAATGCTATTTTGATCGGATCGAAAAAGGGTTGTTTTCTCTTGGCAGGGACCACCAAATTCATCCGGATGAATGAGATCCAAGGCACTCTTTTTATTAACCAATTCTTCATATGTATACCCGCAGATATCACAGAACCTTTTGTTCGCAAATTGGATTTTTCCATCCTGATGAATGAAAATGCCTACCAAGGCGTTTTCAATCATGCTGCGGTACTTTTGTTCCGAATCGAAAAGGGCCTCTTCCGATCGTTTGATTTGTGAAATATCGTGGGCGATGCCGAGTACGCTGACGACATTTCCGGTTTTATCTTTTTCCGGCTTGATCCATAACTCATGAAAAACAGGGCCGGTGCTTGTTTCGTGGCGGATTGTCAGCGTTATCGGGGCACCTTCGTCAAACACTTTTTTGATCGTGGTCTCGACTACTTCGAGTTGCGCTGGATCTATAAAAGGTAAGCTTTCGTGAAAATACTTGCCCATTAGATCGACTGTGGGAAGATAAGGCGTTTTTCCGCCTTCGAAACGCAGCCCGCCGAAATTGCCGTAAAGAACGCGGAGCTTTTCGTCCAAGCAGATGATGCCGAACGGTAAATGTTTAAATATGCTGCGCAGGGTCCGGTGCGTATATCGTAATTGTGCCTCTTTGCGCTTGGATTGAAAACTTTCTGTGTCCGACATAACGGTCTTTTCCGAAAATATAGGCTATGTGAACAAGCTGTTTTGGCCAGTTTTTTCTGGTACGCCCGGCTTCGGATATTGGAAATAAAAAGAAGACGACAGATGTCAGATTCGGAAAAAAATTCAGCGCGGCATCAATTTAATCGCGTGATGATTGACATATTATAATCACCAATATAAAAAATATGGCCGAAAGGCAATAAAGGTTTGCAGGTATTGAAATTGGCCGCATTCGTGTTTAGGCAGCATTGGGAAATTATAGGGGTGCAGCGTTCATGGTGTCTTGGGATTTGGAGCCTTCCGGCCTCTGCATCTTTAGGGGCGATAAAATGACCGGAGGAGGTTGCGGGATAGTATTATCGTCTTAGATTAAACCCAACGCTGCAAAAAAAAGGGGGGGATAGATGCCCGATCATGAATCCTATTTTCAATTTGCCCCTTTGCGTGTTCTAATAGCAGCCTATGACGCCACCCGTAAGAATATCCTTGCAAGAATTTAAAATTATACTGTTTATATTAATCTTTCGGTGGTCCACTTTTTGGGATAATGCAAATTAATGAAGAAACAGGGAGGTTAAAATGAAAAACAGAAAAGGATTGTTGTTCACAAGCGGCTTTTTATTCTTTATGGGTGTTGTTCTGATTATGGGACAGGGCGTGCTATTTGCCTCGGAAACCTGTCAGATCATCCGCATCGAAAAGGCAAGCCCCTCGGCGGGCAGGCAGATTGAAATCTTTCCCAATAAGGCTACAGTTCCAGTGGGGAGTTGTACCGTGTGGATGAACTGGGTCGTCAAAGGTGAGGTCCAAGTCAGTTTCCGCGAAAATGCACAGGCGTGTATCTCGTCTACCAAGTCTTCTTCGGGCTTTTCTAAGGGAAAATCAAATTCAGGAGAATCGTGCTATATGACAGAGAAACTGGCTCGTGGAAAAACAGCGAGCCTCTATTGGGATAAACCCGGTGTGTATAAATATACGATAGAGCTAACTGGAGTGACGTCGGATAAGCCGAACAGTTTAATGGCGACAGGTATTATTGAAGTGAAATAGTTGATTCTTGCCGGCGCTTATAGAGTCGGGAGAATCATCAATAATGAGGTCGAGTGGTGGGGCGCTATCCCCGCCACTCGGTGTCGTCCACAGTCGTTTTAAAATCGGGTGCAACCACTTCCACGGCAGGCTGTTCGGATGCGGCCGCTTGCTCTTTGGGTGAGGGTTTACCTACGAAGACCAAGCGGTGGCGAGGGCATTTGTCACAGGCCTTCATCAGGTCCGGCAGACATTCGTCGCTGTATTGATCGTAATCGATCACCGAAAGATTGTCCTGGATCGTGATCAGATTGGATTTTCGGGAACACGCCTTGCAACCGATGCATCCAACCTTGCAGACGGCCATGACATCCTTGCCTTTGTCTTTATTGGCGCACCCCACGGCCATGATACGTTCGGACCGGAAGGCGGTGATGGTGATGATATTGCGCGGGCAAACCCTGGCGCAGGCGCCACAACCAATGCATTTGTCGTAGTCCACCACGGCCAGGCCGTCGATCACATGGATGGCGTCATAGTTGCAGATCCTGGCGCAGTCGCCAAACCCAAGGCAACCGTAGGTGCAACCCTGAACATCGGATACCAGATTGGCCGATGCACACCGGGACTCGCCTCTATATTCAGTTCTTCCCAAGCGATCTTGCAGGCGAGCGCCACAATGCACGATGGGGCGAAAGGGAAGCGAGGCGCCTGCTTCGACGCCCATGATCTCAGCCACGGCAGCGGCGCAGGCGTCGCCACCCACCGGACATTTGTTCACATCCGCACCGTCGGCAACAACGGCCACGGCATAGTCGCTGCATCCCAAAAAGCCGCAGCCGCCGCAATTGGCCCCCGGTAACGCTTCGATCACCGCTTCCACCCGGGGGTCAATCTCAACGGCGAATTTCTTGTTGGCCCATCCAAGTATATAAGAGACGATTAATGCCATCGCCAACATTGTGGCGCCGGCCAGTCCGATGGTTACTTCGATCATGATATCCTCACTGCTTTTCCAAAACCACTGTGACCGGGCGAACGATTGGTAGCAGGTCTGCCGCTACCGGCTGTTCCGCGCAAGTCGTATCCGATACCGACGGGGCGGCCAGGGTAACGGTTTTCAGGGCTATCGGGTTTTGCGATGTCGTCGCCGCGGCTCTTTTTTCGGTGCCGGCCAATGCTTTTTCCAAGCCTGAATCCACACCCGTAAAGCCCATGAATGCAAAGGCCAGGATTCCCCCCACGACCATGGTGATTGCAGCACCCTGAAAAGGCTTGGGAATATCGCAAAGATCCAGTTCTTCGCGGATGCCGGCCATGATCACGATGGCAATGGTAAATCCAATACCGCCGAAAAAAGCCAAAGCCAGCGCCCGGCTTAAATCCCAAGCATCAGCCGGATTCTCGACGCCACTGATGTTGCTCATGATGGTCAAACAGGCGAAAAGGATGGCACAGTTGGTGGTAATCAAGGGCAAAAAGACACCGAAGCTTTTATACAGCGAAGGGAAGAACTTGCGTACGTACATTTCAACGAACTGAACCGAAGAGGAGATGACGAAAATGTAAATGATATAGCTCAAGATGGTCAAATCGACATTTTGGGCCGTTTCGGCGGGCATAAACAGTTTGGCTACCATCACGGAAAGAGGCGCTCCCGGGGCTAACACGAAGGTGGTCACGGTCCAGCTCACAAACGCGGCGATGCTCATGACGAAGGTTACCGCGCACCCCATGCCGAAGGCCATCTCCACATTGCGCGATACGCCGATGAATGGGCAGATGCCCACAAAGTAGTAGAAGATAAAATTGTTGATCAGTGCCGCTCCCAGGGCAATGAGCATGATATCGATCAGGTAGGTCATGGTGCTTATCCAGTCGTCATGAAGTGATTAATTTTTCTTTGCGTTTCTTTGTGAATACCAATTTACTCCCCCTAAAAGCAGCCCCAGGGAGATGAAGGCCCCCGGCGGCAGAACCATCACGGCCCAGTCGGGCCATGATGGCGGCAGGACACGCAGGCCGAAAAACATACCGGTGCCCAGGATTTCACGCACGCCGGCAATGCTGGCCAGCGCCAGCCCGTAGCCCAGCGATTGTCCCACGGCGTCGGCGGCTGCGGTCAAGGGGGATTGCTTGGAGGCGCACACCTCGCAACGACAGATGATCAGGCAGTTTACGATGATCAAGGGGATATAAGGTCCCAGGGTTTTACTCATCTGATACAGATAGGCCGCCAAAAACCGGTCCGCGATGGTGACAAAGGTGGCGATGGTCAGGGTAAAAATCACGATGCGCAAATGGGGTTTTAATAGATCGCGGATCAGACTGGTCACTACGTTGGCGCACAACAACACAAACAAAACGGCCCCGGCCATGGTCACGGCGGCTTGCATGCTGCTGGTGACGGCCAGTGCCGGGCAAAGCCCTAAAAGTTGGCGGTAAACAGGATTTTCAGGTAAAATGCCCTGTACGAATCGCTCGGTGGCGGTGGGTTGTTCGGCCATGGTGTTACTCCTTGTTTTCCAGCGGCCCCTGGGCAAGATGCGTTTTCATATCCGAAACGACCCGGTTGACGATGGCCACGACGCTGTCCGAGGAGATTGTCGCACCGCTGACGGCATCGATCTCTTCAGGTGCGCGGGCGCCACGCTTGACGACCTTGAGTGGTTGATCGGTGGGTTTGCGAATGAATTGGTTTCGCCAGGATACCTCCACGATCTTGTTGCCCAGACCGGGGGTTTCCTTCTGATCCAGAATATAGAGACCGCTGATCCTATCCGCATCGGGGGTCAAGCCGACAAGTAATTCGATACGATCGGCGTATCCTTGCCCCGATGCCTTGGTGACCCATCCGGCGGGTGTGCCATCGGCGAAACGGGCTTCAAACACGCTGTAGAACCGGGTGCCGCCCGCATGATCCGTCCGGATGGTGGAAGGGGTGATCTCAAGGGCCGGCCGGCCCGCCGAGTCGACCGCGGCATCCGCCCCAAAGACCAACTCGGGCACCTTCTCCTTGGTTTCATTGATCTTGTTCTCGGCGATCACGGGTCCCAAAGCCGCCTGGACGCCGGCCAGCAATGCACCAAAAAATAAAGCCAATGTTATGCACAGCCAGGCCTGAAGTATATAGTTATCATGCCGTCGTGCCGACATCTGTTCTGTATTCGACGCCATTGGTAATTTGTCCCCTTTTCTAGAATCCTTCTCCCATGGTCCTGGGTATCGTCCAGCGGTTAATCAATGGCGTTACGGCATTCATCAACAATACGGCGAACATGACCCCTTCGGGGTAGCCGCTGAACATTCTGAGCAGCATCACCAGGGCGCCGCTACCGGCGCCGAAAATCAATTTGCCGCGTGAGCTCAAGGGACTGCTCACCGGATCGGTGGCGATGAAAAATGCGCCGAAAAATAGCGCACCGCCCAGCAGATGTTGCAGGACCAAACGGCCGCCAAAGTGCCCCACGATATCGGCCGCGCCTGCGATCAGCAACACCGTGGCGATCATGGCCGCGGGGATCTCCCAGGATGCCGTGCGGCGGATGCACAGATAGATTCCGCCCAGCAAGCAGGCCAGGGCGCTGGTTTCGCCAATGGAGCCATTGGTCAGCCCCAGAAACAGATTGGGGACCATGGCAAAGGTACCGGACTGTTTAAGGGCGTTCATCGGTGTGGCCTGGGAGATGACATCCACCATGCCCGACGCGCTTTCATAGGCTCCGGCGCCCATCACGCCGGCAAAGGAGATCATCACGAAAGCACGGCCCACCATGGCGGGATTAAAGATGTTCATGCCCAAACCGCCAAAGATGATTTTGCCCAAGCCGATGGCGGCCGCCGAGGCGATAACCGCCGCATACCACGGCGCGGTAGCCGGCATGGACAAGGCCAGGATAAGCCCCGTGACCACGGCCGAGAGATCGTTCAAGGTCGCCTTCCGGCCGCGCATGCGTGTGAAGATAAGTTCGGATAATAGACAAACGCCGACACACAAGGTGATATGGATCAGCGCAGACCATCGAAACAGGTAGACGGCCATTGCCACGGCCGGCGTCAAGGCCAGCACCACATCCACCATCATGCGGTGCGTGGTGAAAGCACGATCATGAATGTGCGGTGAAGGGGCGACATGCAGGGAAGGGCCCTGGGCATCGTCCGGATCCGGCTTCTGTGAGATTGCTGCTTGCTGTGCCATGCTGTCTAGTTCTTGCTCCTTGCGATCACCATGATTTTACCCATGCGAATTAGCTGTACCAGCTTAATTCGCGCCGGACAGGCGTAGGTGCAGCAGCCGCACTCAAAACATGCGGTAATGTTGTACTGCTGAGCCACCGCCACGTTGCCGTAGCGCGAAGCCATGGCCAATTTGGTAGGGACCAGGTGCATGGGGCAGACATCCACGCAGCGGCCGCAACGCACACAATGGGTTTCGTTTTCAGCGCGAACATCGTCATGGGTCAACACCGTAAGTCCGCTGGTGCCTTTGGTGACCGGTGTGGTCAGGTTGGAAAAGGCAAATCCCATCATGGGGCCGCCGGCCACAATGCGGGCCGCGTCCCTGGTCAAGCCCCCGCAATAATCGATCACTTCGGCCATGCTGATGCCGATGGGCACCAGCAGGTTTTTCGGCCGGACGATCCCGGCCCCCGTGACGCTAATGACCCGGTGGGTCAGCGGCTTTTCCCGAATCACACCCCGGGCGATGGCCGCGATGGTGGCTACATTGCTCATGGCTACGCCCACATCGGCCGGCAATCCGCCCAAAGGCACCTCAAGATCGAGTACCGCCTTGATTAATTGTTTCTCACTGCCTTGAGGGTATTTGGTCTTGAGCACGGCGATCTTGACCACCGTGTGACCCGCGGCCATGCGAAGTTGCTTAATGGCTTCGGGCTTGTTGTCTTCGACGCAGATGATTACCTCCTGGGCGGCAACGGCTCTGGCGGCATACAGTGCGCCGGAAATGACCGGCTTGGGCGCTTCCACCATCAGGCGGTAATCGGTGGTTAAATAGGGCTCACACTCGCACCCGTTGATCATGAGGGTGTCGATCATTTTAGTGTCATAGGGCCGCACTTTCACATGGGTGGGAAAGGCCGCGCCCCCCAGACCAACGATGCCTGATTCATGAACGGCTTTGGCAATGGTCGCCGGGTAGTAGATGGCCGGGCAATCCTTGGGCCAATGACCGCCCAACACATCCTCGTACAGCGCCTGGCCGGTGACCTGTTCACCTTCGGCCCGGATATTGATGGCCGGCAGATGGCGTCCGTTGGGCAGGGTGCTAACGCCGATCTTTTCCACCACGCCGGACACCGGGCTGTGCAGATTGGCGGAGATAAAGGCCTTGCCCAGTCCGATGGTTTCACCCCAGGCCACCTCTTGTTTGGGTTTGACCACCGCTTCGCAGGGTGCGCCGATGTTTTGCAGCAGTGGCAGAACCACTCTTTTGGGCGGTGGCATCACCTCGATGGGGGCATCCATGGCCATCTCCTTATTATAGGGAGGATGGATGCCGTGGGGAAAACTGCCTTTTCCAGGAAAATCTTTTAACCAAAATCGTCTCATGATACTCTGCTCAATCACTTCAATCGTTCCACAATGGCGCTAAAAAGCTATCTTATATAGTATAGATGACCACCTCCGGTCAAACCCTCCTGACCGGCATGTCGATTTGTTTTTATGTATTTGATATATTACATTATTATTGATTGATTCACGAATGGCTTGTGCCAAAAGGTGAAATGCCGGCCAGAAAAAAACGGTGCGGCTTCTTTTTTTTACGCAGGCCCTTAGCCGAATACCCACACCGTGAGGTGCTCCGCTTGCTTAAAAATCTTTTCGCCGACCCGTCGGGAGACAAATTCTTTGTAAACGCTTAACCCCCGCCGGCCGATGACGATGCTGTCGTAATTTCCGGCGTTGGCCTTTTGAACGATTGTGGCGGAGAGATCCTGGGTTTCATCCATGAGCATGCAGCACATCTGATTGAAGGAGAAGCCGGCATCGAACAACCATTGTTTGGCTTTGCCAATGAGGGGTTCGAGATGTTTGCGTTGTTTTTCCTTCCACTGTTTATCATCTTTGGCGAATCTGCCTTGGGGTTGGGCCACATTGCAGA
>JABDRH010000035.1 GCA_013041835.1 Desulfatitalea sp.
GCACACTGGGCATTATGCCGGTAAACATCCTCCCGATACTCGGGTTGCGGCGGAAATCACCGAAGCGGTCCAAGCGGACCTGGTCCAGGGTGGTATCACCTGCGCCAAGGCCCATGCGATTGCCGAGCGCATGGGTGTTCCACCGCTGCAAGTGGGCATTGCCGTCGATCTGTTGGAGGAGCGTATTGGGCAGTGCCAGATGGGTCTGTTCGGCCACGACCGGGATCAAAAACGGGTGCGCCCGGCGCCATCCGTATCACCGCAGCTCAAAACCGCTGTCGAAAAAGCCTTGCAGGACGAACGCCTGCCCTGCGCCTCGGCCTGGCGCATCGCAAAGGATTTTCAAATGACAAGACAGGCAGTGGCCGATGCTTGTGAAGCCCTGAAGATCCGAATCAAACCTTGTCAACTGGGCGCTTTTTAGGGATAAGGCACTTTGGGGTGTTAATGCGGCCACACGCTCCCCAGCATTCAAATTCACCCAATCAATCTGCGGGGCTTTATGTCCACATCCCTTTTTGCCGGAGCAAATGTCGGTACTGTGATTTTTATTCCATTGCTGATTTAAGTCGGTTGGCGGATTACCTGGCAGCCTTGCAAAAAGAGATGCAATTCGCCGCACAATACCATGCGCGGGCCGACACCCTGTATGTCGGCGGCGGTACGCCTTCCTTGCTCCAGCCTAGCCAGATGGGCGATATCGTGGATTGGGCCGCGGACCACCTCAACCTGACGTTCGGCGCAGAGATTACCTTGGAGGTCAATCCTGCCACCGTGACGGCCCGGGATCTTGCAGACTTCGCCGCTGCTGGCGTCAACCGCCTCAATATCGGCGTGCAGTCGTTCAACGATCTGCACTTGGGGTTTCTCGGGCGGCGCCATACCGCTAAACAGGCATTGGCTGCGGTTCAGGCCGGTCAGGATGCCGGATTCAACAATATCGGCCTGGACCTCATCTTTGGATTGCCGCATCAGTCGACTGCAGACTGGCAAAGTGATTTGTTGCAAGCCATCCGTCTGTCTCCCAAACACCTGTCGTGTTACATTCTCACCTATGAACCGGGCACCCGGCTTCACTTCGATTTGCGGGCAGGCTGCTTTTCGGCATTGCCCGACCGGCGTATCGCGGATCTTTTTCGCCTGACCCACGGTTTGCTCAACGCGGCCGGATATGAACACTATGAAATATCCAACTATGCCAAGGCCAACGGTTGGCGTTCAAAACACAATGAAAAGTACTGGAACTTTGCTCCCTATTTCGGATTTGGTCCGTCCGCCCACAGCTACTTTCCGCCGGTGCGCTGGTGGAACCACGGCACCCTGGAAAGCTACCTGGGTGCCGTGCAAAAGGGACATCAACCCAAACACGGAGAAGAACGTCTAAGCGACGAGCAGCAGATGATGGAAATGCTTTTCCTGGGCCTTCGCCAATCCGGCGGTATCGAATTCGAACAGTTCCAGAAAAGGTTCTTTGCCGATTTCCGGCGCTATTTTCACTCTGCCCTGGAGCGTTTTTTGTCCAAAAAATGGGTCGATATGAACGACCGGCGCTGCTGCCTGACGGCGGAAGGGATGCTGTTTGTCGACCGCATCGTGGACGAGTTGGTAGATATGATCAACTGATGGATTTTCTGAGAAAGCGAAATAGTGCCCTTCCGGCCTTTCGAGCGTCAGGTCCCGAGGCGGGCCGCCTGGCATCAAAGACCAATCGGTGAAGGGTTTTCCGATCCATCTGAGGGAAGCCCGCCAATTTTTCGAGCAGATCTTCATCTCCAGAAAGGAGTTGATCGCGCCAACGTTCGATCCGCCTAAAACGCTGCGTCTCCATATCGGCCTGCTGGGTAACCTGCGCCAAGCTGTCCTGCAACTGCTCGACATCCACTTGGCGCATCAGCGCGCCGATATATTGCAGTTGCCGCCGCCGGGCGCCGTGCGTATGCATGCGCCGGGCCTCGTTCACCGCCCGGCGCAGTTCCGGCTCAATACCCAGCATCGCGAGTTGATCGTCGCTGAGGCGAAGCAGTTGTTCCCCCACCGTTTGAGCGTTCAGGGCCGCTTTTTTTTTTCGGGTGCGGCTGATCCGCTGAACGGCGGTATCGTCGGCATGGTCCGCGGCCATTGGATTGTGTCGTTTCGTTCGCCCATAAAGGGTGGTTGTCATTGCTTCGCATCACTTCTCAACAGGCGGACTTTCTTTGATCTGTTCTGTATTCGCCGGTCGGCCTTCTTCGATAAAAGTCTCTATCTTGGCGTCTTTTCGCAGGTTTTCAACATACTTCTTCGCTTCTTCCTGGGCTTTGCGCCGGCGGAGATTGTCGACGATGGTCGTCTTCACGCTGTCGAACCCCTTGGTTTCGGCATCACGGTGCTCTTCCACCTTAATCAGATGATAGCCGAACTGCGACTCAACGACATCGCTGACCTCACCTGGCTTCATCTTGAAAGCGGCGTTTTCAAAGGGCGGCACCATTTTGCCTTTTGAGAAGAATCCAAGGTCACCGCCCTTGGGTGCGCTGGGCCCCTGGGAGTGCGCCTTGGCCAACTCAGAAAAGTCTTCGCCGCCTTCAGCGCGCTTTTTCAGGTCAAGCAAAGTTTTACGGGCTTCATCTTTGGCCTTGTCATCGGCCTCTTTATCAAGTTTGATAAGGATGTGTCTGGCGTGCACCTCTTCCGGACTTTTGAAGTATTGTGGATTCTCGTCGAAAAATTTCTTTGCTTCATCATCGGAAATCTTGATTTTGGATGAAATTTCCTGATCCATAAACGTCCGGATATACTGGAAGCGGGAAATCTGCTGGGCCAACTTTTCTTCGGTCATATTCATCTTTGTCAATTGTTCTTCAAATTGTGCCTGATCGGGAAATTGCTTCTTGATGGCCGCCAGTTCCTTTTGGGTAGATCCTTCTTCAATTGTGGTGTTTTTTTTGCGGCTCTCCTGATAAATAAGTTCGCGGGAGATTAGTTCATTGAGCACTTCTTGTCTAACCTGACCTTGCATGTTTTCGGGAATGGCTATGCCCCGGCTCTCAAAACGCTTGGAATAGACACCCAATTCCTGCTCGAAGGCCGCATAAGAGATGGGCTGGCCGTTGACGGTCGCCGCATTAACCGGTTTTTTTTCTTTTTTTCCGGTTGCGTCGGCTTCCGTCTGGCCAAAAGCGCCGAACGGGGTCCCCAAGATGATCGCCACAGTAGCCACCAATGCGATATGCGCTGGGAAGGAATACTTCATTTGGATGATCTCCTTTAAGTTTCAGAGTAAACAGTCTAACCGATTGGGGGGGTGAGGAAGAAACGAATGACCGAATTTGAGTTCGGTTGCAAGGCGCCTGCATGCGTGCATCTTCATTGGATATGCCCAATTGGATGTACCCACTGAAGTAACTGCGTAAACGAACTCAAAAAACGATAGATGGGGACATTCGTTTCTTCCTCATCCCACAATGCCCCGATGTAATTCCGCAACAGATTACCGGGATGGTGCGTCAATGTAAAGAGAAAAGGTTTTTTCTGTACGCTTAGCCGAGATTACCATTGACACTGTCCCATAATAAGGGCTAAAGTATCCACGTATCTTATTAAAGGAAGACAGGTTCAATTCAAATGATCATGCCAACTCCGGATATATTTCCCCGTTTCTTTCATTTTTATTTCTTTAGCAGCGGTCTGCCCGTGATTGGCTGATAGCCACTGAAATCAGCAAAAAGCCGCGGGCAAGACCAGCCCGCGGCTTTTTTTATTTAATCCGCGGAAAGCGCCTGAAAGGGATGAGCACCATGAAAACATTCGATCTATACGTTAAGGAATTTGCTCCGTTGATTTCACCCGATGCATTAAAACAGGAGATGCCCATCAGCGAATCCGCTACTCAAATGGTGCAGTCGGGCCGCAGGGCCATCCAGGCGATCATCGATCGCGAGGATAAACGCCTGATGGTGATTACCGGGCCGTGTTCAATACACGACGAGGCAGCGGCCATGGATTATGCCCGACGGCTGAAGGATCTTCAAGAGCAGGTCAAAACCCATCTCTACCTGGTCATGCGTGTCTATTTTGAAAAACCGCGCACCACGGTGGGCTGGAAAGGGCTTATCAATGATCCCTATCTGAACGACACCTGCGACATTTTTGCCGGGCTTAAAATGGCACGCGCGCTGCTTGACCGCATCGCTTCCCTGGGATTGCCCGCGGCCACCGAAGTGCTGGACCCGTTTACCCCCCAATATCTCGCCGGTTTGATGTCCTGGGCCGCCATTGGCGCCCGCACGACCGAATCCCAGACCCATCGGGATATGGCCAGCGGACTTTCCATGCCGGTGGGTTTTAAAAACGGCACGGACGGCAATCTATCCGTCGCCCTGAATGCCATGATCGCGGCCGGATCGCCCCAGCATTTCCTGGGCATCGACCACAACGGCCTGGCCAGCGTCGTGCATACCACCGGAAACCCATACGCCCACTTGGTGCTGCGGGGCGGAAAAAGACCCAACTACGATTCGGTGAGCATCCGCGAAGTGCTTGGGATGCTTCAAAAAAAAGAGCTGCACGAGTCTCTCGTAGTGGACTGTTCCCACGCCAACTCCAATAAGCAGTACCAGGAGCAGGCCGTGGTGTGGAAGGATGTGATCCGGCAACGTATGGCCGGCAACGCGTCCATCGTAGGCATGATGCTCGAGAGCAATATATATGAGGGGCGCCAGAACAATACCGGTGATTTAAAAGACCTGGCCTATGGCGTTTCCATCACCGATGCCTGCATCTCATGGGAAACCACCGCGGAGCTGATCCTTTGGGCCTACAATCAACTGAAAAAATAAATTCGCTTACCAATGTGCCCGGTTTCTGCTATGCACAGTGAAAAATCAAGACAGGAGGTTTGCCCACATGAGCAGAATCGGAACGGCCCTGACCGTTGCATTGACAGTCATATGTGCCTTGGCATGCGCCGCTCAGGAAACCAAAACCTTTGAATACCATGCACCCGATGACTTGGCACCGGGTCCGGGGGTGTTTTCCAAAGAAAACGGCGAAATCACCGTATACGATTCAAAGGAACACAAATCCGCCGGGCAGCAGGACAAAACCGATTTCGAAGCCTTCAAGGCGTGGCAACAGGATCAGGCGGCGTTTGAAGCGTTTCAGAAATGGAAAGCTTCCGACAAGGGGTCCGATGAGTACAAGGAGTTCCTGGAATGGAAACGCTGGAAGGCGTATCAAGAATGGCAGAATAGCAAGTAGCGCCATTCATGCCCGTCCAGCGCTGAGTGGGCCTTGCCGCCTTGCCAATCCCAGGGCCTTTTGGTAGAACTGGCTCCATGGTCAACAAAACACAACCGGGCCGATTGATACTGGCTTCCAAGTCCCCCAGGCGAAAATACCTGCTGTCCCAAGCGGGTCTGAAGTTCGAAGTGATTTCAAGCCGTTTCGATGAGAGCCGCGTGGTATTCAGCGAACCGGAGGCGTATGTGTGCACCCTTTCCCAGGCCAAGGCCCGGCAAGTGGCCGTGGCCCATCCGGACAGTTGGGTGATCGGCGCCGACACCATCGTCTTCATGGATGATCGCGTGTTGGGCAAGCCTGCACAGCGGTCGGCGGCGCGCCGGATGCTGCAGCGTCTCAGCGGTCAGACCCACCAGGTGTTCACCGGCTACACCTTGCATTGTGAGGCATTGGATCAAATCATCACCGCTGCCGTGTGTACCGACGTTACCTTCAAGATGCTTTCAGACGACGAGATCGAGTGGTACATCCGCACCGATGAACCTTTTGACAAGGCCGGTGCTTATGCGATTCAGGGCTTGGGCACCTTTCTGGTCAAGCGTATCAACGGTTCCTACACCAATGTCGTGGGATTGCCGGTATGCGAAGTGATCGAACAGCTAATCCGGGTGGGAGTGTTGCGCATCGGCGATCGTGGTGTATCAGAGACATGACGCAGGCATTCCTTCAAGACCGGCTCGACCGCCTGCAGCAGCGCATAGCTGCCGCGGCGCAGCGTGCCGGCCGGTCCGCCGGTGACGTCCGGCTCGTGGCCGTGTCAAAAACCCAACCCGTAGCGACCGTGTCGACGGCCATCACCGCCGGAGCCGGCATCATCGGCGAGAATTACATCCAGGAAGCACGCGACAAGTTCGATGCCCTGGTCCATATGCCCGTGCGCTGGCACTTAAT
>JABDRH010000044.1 GCA_013041835.1 Desulfatitalea sp.
GGTGTCTTCCAGGGGGGGCATGAGAAATTTTGCAAATACATCCAGATGGACCAGGGCATTGACCGCCGAGTCCCTGGATGAGGCGGCACGGAGCCGCTGGACCATGGCATCGTTTAGGCGTGCGACATCGTTATAGATGGCGACCAAACCGTCCATTCGCATATCCTGGGGCGTCAGGTCGTTTTCGGCAAAATAGCGTCCTAGAAGATAGGTGGCCGCCGCACGCCACATGGTCTCGTCCTTGCTGGCAAAGGGCAGGTGAAAACGCGCCATAGGCTTGAAAAAATGGGTATGCGGACAACTGCTACCGGCAATGAGCAAGCCCATAAGGGAACTGAACCCCTCCTGGGCTGACGTATTGAGCATCACATGACGTTCGGCACTGATCACTTCAACGGCAATCTTGTCAAAAGACATCAATTGGTCAAAGTGACCCATGGCCGGCACCAAATTAACAGCCACCGGGCAATGATCGTGGGTTGCCGTACTCAGTGGGCAGTGCCCGCACTGTTCATAGCCCAGCGCCGTCCAGAAAGGAGGCTGTGAATCAGCAGGATTGACCAGTTCGACGGTATGGGCATCGAAAACCAGATCATATTGTGCCTTGCGCTGATCACGCAAGGTAAAGACATAAGTAATGGTAAATTGATCGCTCATCCAATCATACTCCATAGGGAAATCGCGTCATCGGCCCGCTCCTTGCGTCCGTATCCGCGTCTATTTTCACGTGCCGGTGTCGGCGGCAGCTTGACATTTTAGCGCCTCAAACATATAAACGCCCGGTTCTAGGCCGAATTCACAGCGTCGTGATCATCGTCTCACTCAGTCCGGATTCAGCCACTGGGTCGGCCAACCCGACAACTTAGCCGAAACTTAATGGAGCCATGCTTTTCCCAAGCACCATTTTTCTGCTCGCTTTTCTGCCGGCCACCATCCTTTGCTATTACACTCAAAGGGTCTTGCTTGGCAACAGGTTGCGTAACACGTTGCTGTTGCTCTTCAGCTACATGTTTTACGCTTACGGTGCCGATGAGTTCCTCCTTTTGCTCATCGCTTCCACGGCGGCCGACTATCTGCTGGGTCGTCTGATTGGCAGACGCCGGAGCGCAAACAGGCTTTGGGTCGCCCTATCCCTGGTCATCAACCTGGGTTTGCTCGGTTATTTTAAATATGCAAATTTCATGCTCGATCAAATAACACCCTGGCTGCACATCCTCGGTTTCGATCCCATTAACGACTGGAGCGGCATGATACTGCCCATCGGCATCTCATTTTTCACCTTTCAAAAGATCAGCTACATTGTGGATGTTTATCGCGGTCAGACCCGTGCCATGGCGAATTTTGTCGATTTTGCCCTATATGTGGCGATGTTCCCCCAACTTGTCGCCGGCCCCATTGTCCGTTATAAAGACATCTGGGACCAAATCAACTTTCGCACCGAATCTTGGCATCGGTTTCACATGGGCGCCCTGCGCTTTTGTTGGGGATTGGCTAAAAAAGTGCTCATTGCCGATGCATGCGGCCAAGTCGCGGATGTGGTGTTTGGACTGGACGCCGCCGCAGTGGGTACGAAAGCGGCCTGGTTGGGCGCATTAACTTACACCTTTCAAATCTATTTTGATTTTTCAGCCTATTCAGATATGGCCATCGGTTTGGCGCGCATGTTCGGATTCGAACTACGCGAGAATTTCAACCGCCCCTATGCGGCGATCAACATCACCGACTTTTGGCGACGCTGGCATATTTCACTGAGTACCTGGTTCAGAGACTACCTTTATATTCCTCTGGGCGGCAACCGAAAAGGCGCTTGGCGAACCGGCGTTCATTTGATGGTGGTGTTCGGCTTATGCGGATTGTGGCACGGGGCTTCGTGGACATTCATCGCTTGGGGCTTCTACCATGGTGTCTTTTTACTCGCGGAACGGATACTGGGCTTGCGATCACCATCCCAAAAAACGTTGGCCCCCCTGCGGCGGGCCATCACGTTTATGATCGTCCTTTTCGGGTGGGTGTTGTTTCGTTCCGATACCATCAGCGAAGCCCTGCTCATTTTCGAGCGCATGTGCCTGCCAGTTCATGTGCCCTTACCCTATGCCCTGGCAGATGTCTTGCACGCCCGCAACTTGTTCTTTATATCGGTGGCGGTGCTGGCCACTCTCGGCGCAGCCAAGCTGCCCACCTGGGAAAAGATCATCACAACGGCGACCCCCCTACGCACCGCAGCCGTTGTTGCCACCATTGCACTGCTGTTGCCCTATTGCACGATGATGATCATGGCCGGAGAGATCAACCCATTTATCTATTACAAATTTTAACCCGCGACAAAACACTTCACTGCTTCGGTTAATGCGAACAGTTAAAACTTAAATGAGCGAATCCGATCAAATGAACCCCCCCATTAAGCGTTGCAAAACCCCACGGACACTGCATGCTTGCCTGATTTCCGTGTGTTTCGTCCTTTTATTAATACTACCGATGGCATTGGGCCTCTTTGGATGGGGCAACGCGCCGCAACACGCGGGCAGTCCCTCAAAAGCGCCCGAACTGGAAACGAAGGCCTTGCTCGAAGCCGAGTACTATCGAGCCTGGGCTGCGTATATCAACTACCGCCTGCTGCAGATTCGACCGTTGACCCAAGCCAAACGGTGGATGGATTACCATTTTTTCAGCATGAGCGAAGCCGCCGACGTTCAGGTGGGTCGAAACGGTTGGCTGTTTAAGCGCCGGTCCACTGATGCACGACGCCGTGGCGCTTGCGACCAGACCCGGAGTCTGCAGCGCTTTCTGCTGGAATTGGAAACCATTTCACATTTGGTTGAAAAATCAGGACGTTGCTTCGTGTTTAGCATTGCGCCCGACAAGGCCACGGTTTACTCGGAATATATCAGCGGTGCGTTTGCCGTGGAAGGGTGCGGCAAGACGTTCTATGATTTATTGATCGATGAACATGCCCTGACGCCTCTGAAATGCTTCGTACGGCTCGACCACCACTTGATGGCCGCCAAGGCATCGGGCCATCTGCTCTTCAATAAAACAGAGGCCGTCTGGAATGACCGGGGTGCGGCAGTGGTAGCCCCGGCATTGATACAAGCGATATTTGATAATGGTCAGCGGTGGGCATCCGATCCAGACGATCTTGCATCGGTGTTGATGGACGGCGCCTCTTCGCCCCAGGCAAGACCGCATCAAAAGGAAGGCTACTACCTTTCGGCCGCAATTATTTATGGCGGCAGCGCCATTCACCGTTTGCTGCCTCATTTGGCGGGCCCATTCAGCCGCATTGATGCCATCGTCACAGATACGATCCCCTCGCCGAATCATGCCGAGCACTTAAGTGCTTACGACGCCATGGTGATCATCGTGGATGAGTCTGAATTGCCGGACATGCGTTTTGACTTTGACCGGCTATGCCGCATGCTTGATATCGAGGCACTGGCCGAGGCCCAAGACCGCGTGCCGCTTAAAACCATCTCAGCAGGGTCGAAACTTTCATTATCGCTCATTGACCAGGGCCTCGCCATAAAATCGTTGGGGGCCGAGGCGTTTTTCAATCTGCCGGCCTTGCCTGGCTCGGACGGTAAAACATTGCGAATCTTGGCTCTGGATATCAGTGCCGCCCATGCCGACCAACTTTCCTGGGTCATTGCCGGGAACGCCGATCCGACAGGCACAAAATCGATGCCGTCCAAACGCACGCAGCTTTTCCTGCCGCTTCCGGTGCAACCGTCGGTCCGTATGCGGATCAACCCCGGGAAAACCACCGGGCTGTTCCATCTGAACAGCATCAAAGTGCTTGAATTTGCCCACGGCATGCCCCACAGGGCCATGCCACCGGTTGCGCAAACCCGAACAGTTGCCGAAACCAATCCGCAAGCCCAGTCTGCCCGGAGCCGCCAAGCCGCTCCGCCGAAAAATCCGGCCAACGAGGCAGAACCGGCCGCCATCACCCTCAACGACTTTTATGACCATCAGATTTTTCAGCGCCAAGGAACCAGCTCTGACACAATAATATCAGGCACTTATACCGGCATCCCCACAGGCATTGAAGCCCGTGTATTGCAGTACGACAACGGTGTACCAGTGACCCCTTGGCGCATGGTGGACAGCGCACCGGCCAACGGCGTGTTCATGGGGATACTCACCGAGGTGCCCCAAGGCGGTTGGTATCGTCTGCTCGTACGCTTCGCGGATCGACACGGAACTTTCGCCCAGGGGGACGCCCGTTGGGGCATAGGCATTCTCGTGGGCTGCATCGGTCAATCAAACATGCGTGAGTGGTTCTACACGGGCGAGGCATTGCACCCCCATTCCCTTCTGGCCCTGCATCGCCAGGGACACTGGTCCGCCATGGACAACCGGGGCAATGGCGCCATCGCCTTCGGCAACCGACTCATCGGCAAATTGGGCATCCCTGTGGGGTTGTTGGATTATGCCGTCAATGGCTCGGGCTTACGAAAAGAAGCTGATTGGGGCATGGGGTATTGGAGCGATCGATCCGAAGACGCGATTTACCGGCAATTCATTCGGGGTGTGGCCGGCGCTGGCGGCCGCCTGGAGTATGTCGTCTGGATGCAAGGTGAAGCCGACGCAGCCCGGGCAACCATTACCAAAAGCCAATACCGCAGTGCGCTGGCCCGCTTTATCGAGATGCAAGTGCGTGCGGAAATCGAAAATGCCGCCCGGCAGCCTTTTTTGCCTTTCCTCATTGTGGGCATGCCCAATCGACCCGTCGGGAAAGATGTCCCTCACCAAGCGATCAGGGATGCCCAGGTCGCTGTCACGCATGAAGTCCCGGAAACCTATATCGCCGCCATCAGTCAGGATTTAGACAACGCCGGCCGCCAGCATCTGGCTCCCGAGGCTTATACCGCATTAGGTTTGCGTACGGCCCAAACCGTATTGTATCTACTGGACGAAGCAAGCAACTACCGTGGACCTTCGGTGGTCGGCGGGCAGCGTATCGCCGCCGACACTTTCGATGTGTACCTGGCCCACCGAGGTGGATTCGACTTTACACCTCAAGAAGCCATCAGCGGATGGCGGGCATCGGCGAATGGCAAGTTCCTGCCCATCAGCAGCGCCCGTCGTTATGACGCCCGCACCATCAGAATTACCCTGTCAAAGCCGGCAGCCAACGCCGTTTTGCTATATTACCTCTACGGCGCCATGCCGGAAGCACAACAGGCCATCCATGACAACAGCACCATGGAACTGCCGTTGGAACCGGCAAAATTGAAAATCGAGTAAGGGGATCGGCACAAAAAAAGTATGCCAGCTTGCGCCCATATTTGATTCAACTGTATGTCGCCTTTATTTATTTAGTGTTGCCTTTTATTCAATTGCTGCTATACTGCTTCTTATCACACCCACCACCCCATCCAAAGAGGCGCTGTTGCAATTGAATCCAAAATCAAAGAGAAAAAAAAGCTGGATTCGTTCTCAACGGTCGTTAAAAAGGAGAGGTGAACATGAAGGAGCTGATCAATTTCATTGCTCAGTCACTGGTAGACCACCCAAATGAGGTGACTGTTTCTGAAGTTGAAGGCAATCAAACCACTGTACTGGAATTGAAAGTCGCCAAGGAGGATCTC
This sequence comes from Desulfatitalea sp., assembly GCA_013041835.1. Lineage (GTDB taxonomy): Bacteria > Desulfobacterota > Desulfobacteria > Desulfobacterales > Desulfosarcinaceae > Desulfatitalea. The sequence continues at coordinate 5,592 of JABDRH010000044.1, forward strand.
GGCAAAGTTATCGGCAAACAAGGAAGAACCGCCCAGGCGATGCGCACCATTCTTAGCGCGGTGTCATCCAAAGTCAAGAAACGCACTGTACTGGAAATCATCGAATAGAAACGAACGTATGGTGTGTGAAGACGGTGGCTGATCGTGAACAGCCAATTAGCGTCCATCCACTTGTGGATGAACGCTAATTGGCCGGCCGCAACCGGAAACAAAGCCCGGTTATTTCTTTCATTTTGTATTTCGATAGGAATGCTTCCTAATACTACTTGTGTCTATTGCCTTCAGGTTGTCTTTTTTTGCATCATTTTGGGAGAAAAGGTTGGCTTTGGCAGGATTATTTTGCCACGCCCTGCTGACGGACAATGGCTGCCTTGATGAATTCCCTGAAAAGTGGATGGGGATTCATGGGACGTGATTTGAACTCCGGATGGAACTGACACCCTAAATACCAGGGATGGTCTTTGATCTCGATGATCTCCACCAAATCACCCTGGGGGGAAGTACCGCTGATGACCAGACCGCTCTCTTCCAACATTGAAGTGTATTCGTTGTTGAATTCGTAACGATGGCGATGGCGTTCGGATATCTCCAGTTGACCATACGCCGCATGAGCCAAGGTGTCCATTTTTAGCCTGCATGGATAAGCACCCAACCTCATGGTTCCGCCTTTTTGGGAGCCGGCATCACGTTTTTGAATGGTCTGGGACTGTTCATCCAACCACTCTGTCATCAGGTAGATCACTGGATAGGGCGTATCGACATCGATTTCCGCGCTGTGGGCGCCCTGCATGCCGGCCACATGGCGGGCAAACTCCACGACAGCGATCTGCATGCCCAGACAGATGCCGAAATAAGGGATCTGGTTCTCTCTGGCGAAACGGGCTGCCTGAATTTTACCTTCGATGCCGCGGGAGCCGAATCCGCCCGGCACGAGGATGCCGTCAGCCTGGCCCAGTATATCGGTGATCGTTTCCGCAGCAATGCTCTCCGAGTCGACAAACATAAGGTCCACACGACACTTATTGGGCAACCCGCCATGAACCAATGCCTCGTTCAAGCTCTTGTAAGATTCGGTCAGGTCGACATACTTGCCCACGATGGCGATGTTGACCACAGACTCGGGATTCTTCAATCGCCGGCACAACTGCTCCCAATTTTCCAGACGCGGCGTACGCGTCCAGATGTTGAGCAGTTCAACGATTTTGTTATCCAACCCCTCCTGGTGAAACACCAAGGGGACCTCGTAAATGCAATCCACATCTTTGGCCGTGATAACGGCGTCGGTGCCCACGTTGCAGAACAGTGCAATTTTAGCCTTGATCTCCTTGTCAAGAAAACGATCGGTGCGGCAAAGCAGGATGTCCGGCTGAATGCCGATACTGCGTAGTTCCTTGACACTATGCTGGGTGGGTTTGGTCTTCAACTCTCCTGCGGTAATGATGTAGGGAACCAGGGTCAGATGAATGTACAGCACATTCTCTTTGCCGGCGTCGGCACGAAACTGGCGGATGGCTTCCAAGAATGGCAGGCTTTCAATATCGCCGATGGTGCCGCCGATTTCCACGATCACAATATCAACATCCCTGGAAACCAGCCGGATGCTGTCTTTGATCTCATCGGTAATGTGCGGAATGACTTGAACTGTACCGCCCAAATAATCACCGCGGCGCTCCTTGCCGATCACCTGGTCATAAATTTTACCGGTAGTAAAGTTGTTGTCGTGCCCTAAGCATGCATGGGTAAAGCGCTCATAATGTCCCAAATCAAGATCGGTTTCAGCGCCGTCGTCGGTGACAAACACCTCGCCGTGCTGGAAAGGATTCATGGTCCCCGGGTCCACATTGATATATGGATCGAGCTTTTGCAGGGTAACCGTTAGTCCCCGGCTCTCCAACAACGCCCCGATGGAAGCCGAGGCCAAGCCTTTTCCCAAAGAGGAGAGTACACCACCCGTAACAAAAATGAACTTCGCGCTCTTTTCACCCATTCGTTTCCTAAAACCTCCCGAAATTTAAACATTTTTTATTTAGCACAAGTCATGAGGCACGATAGGTCACTCTTCGAACTTTTTCTGAAAGTCCTCAATCACCCGCTGCACCTCATCCGTCTCGGACGTCGGCATTTCAACCGGAGAAGCCGTTTCGCCTCGCGGATAGAGTGTTTGCATGTAAGCCACATCAAAAAGACGCGCTTCAAAAATGGGGTGGGCATCCACTATCCCGGTGACGATACGGCGCACGCGCTGCTGGTTGTGGTAGGTCTCGATATGCATGGGGTACCAGGTGCCGTCAAGTTTGCGCCAATCTTTATAGACGAACTCAACCCGGTCGTCTGGCGCGCCGGGTGCGATATCAATCCAGCGTAACGGCAGGAAGCGTTCTTTGTCGATCCAAACCTGGGATACCGCGTCATCCGGATATTGGGCGCCAATCACATATACAATGTGGTCATTATAACGTCCCAGGCTTGTTCTTTCCACGTCGATACCATACTTGAGCAGCATTTCATGCATCAAAGCGGTGTCACGGTAGAGTAAAAGGTCCTTGTAGCGGTCGAAACGATTGATGTGATCGTCCACGCGCACATCGTCCAACACCGTCATACACTGCTCAGGGGCCACTACTTGAATCCGGTGGGTGGATTCATACCGGGCCTCGGATCTAAACCGATCCGGAAACCGATAGTATAAGGTTTCATCCAACACCAGCGGGTGATCGGCAAGCGCGTTGTCTTCAATGGTCACCTTCTGGGTCACCTTGATGTCCCTGACACCGGCTAATGCCGACACCATCAAGGCCAACACATGCGGCCCTTGCAACACATACGCTTGGGATGTCAACGGCAGCAGGATCAGCAGGCATATCAGTGGCGCCGCGACAACGCGGCAACGCCGCGCAAGGCGCGCACCGTTGCATAGTATGGTGCGCATCACTTCATATATTCCACAATGTTGCGAACATTGGTATTCCCCACCCCCGATGCCATCGCTAAGCTATGTCTCATCCCACAGGCCGGCGGGTGAGACGGACGACTACTCGTCGGCGACAAAAAGATCCTGGGCATACATGGCCGCCGCACCCAACTCTTCTTCGATACGCAGCAACTGGTTGTATTTGGCGACCCGATCGGTACGGGACATGGACCCGGTTTTGATCTGACCGGCGTTGACCGCCACGGCCAGATCGGCAATAAAACTATCCTCGGTCTCACCCGAACGATGGGATATGACCGTGGTGTACCCTGCTTGCTTGGCCATTTCAATGGCTTCCAAGGTTTCGGTCACCGTGCCGATCTGGTTGAGTTTGACCAGGATGCTGTTGGCCACGCCGTCTTCGATTCCCTTGCTCAGAATCTTTGGATTGGTGACAAAAACATCGTCACCCACCAGTTGAATCACTTCATCCAACTGTTCGGTCATTATCTCCCAATTTTTCCAATCCTGTTCGGCCAAGCCGTCTTCAATGGAAACAATGGGATACTTTTCAATCAGTTCAGTGTAATAAGCAATCATATCGGCCGCGCTCAGGGAACGATTTTCGGATTTGAGCACATACTTGTTTGACTTATAAAACTCACTGGCGGCCACATCCAGTGCCAAGCCGATCTCCCGTCCCGGCTTGTAACCAGCAGCCTCGATGGCCTCGATGATATAGGCCAGGGCCTCTTCATTGGAACCTAGATCTGGGGCAAACCCGCCTTCGTCGCCGACAGCGGTGCTGAGCCCTTTGCTCAGGAGAATCTTTTTCAGGGCATGAAAGCTCTCGGCCCCCATCTGAACAGCCTGGGCCATGGATTTGGCGCCAAAGGGCACAATCATGAACTCCTGAATATCGAGGTTGTTGGCGGCATGAGCGCCGCCGTTGATCACGTTCATCATGGGAACCGGCAAGGTGCGGGCATTAATACCGCCCAGGTAGCGATACAGGGGCAACCCAAACGCCTGGGCAGCAGCGCGGGCCGCGCTCATGGAAACGCCCAACATGGCATTGGCCCCTAATTTGGACTTGTTCTCAGTGCCATCAAGCTCGATCATGGCACGATCCAGAACGGTTTGGTCTGCCGCGTCCATGCCCACGATGGTTTTGGCGATCACTTCGTTCACGTTCTTTACGGCATTTTGAACCCCCTTGCCGCCGTAACGTTTGGCTCGCGTGTTTCTCAGTTCCAACGCCTCACGCGTGCCCGTGGAAGCGCCAGAAGGCACGGCCGCGCGTCCGAAGGCCCCGCTGGCCAAAGTCACATCCACTTCCACTGTGGGGTTGCCCCGGGAATCCAAAATCTCTCTGCCCCTTACATCCATTATTTCAGTCATTTCTCTCCCCTTTTTGCATGACGCCGACGTTCCCGCGGCCCTGACAAACCAACGGCCAAATATGAACAACATGAATGGACTCGTTATTGACAATTTTCGGACGCATGTTACTCTGCCCGCTGGGGATTGTCAAGGATGGCCTGCTTTTTAAGGTACTTAGTCCTTGTTGTGGAAATAAGGGCATGCTGCCTGAGCCGGCAGTTCAGACCCCTGACGTTCGCTGCACCATGCCTTAATTTATGTTGCAGCCACAGCTACCGATATATAAAGAGGAGTACCGAAGCACAAATGGAAAATAAAAGCCTATACTACGAAGGACACCTTTTCGTCGCCGCCCTGCGCATCCTGGAACATCAGAACAGTTCACCGCCTGAACTGGCCCAGGTATCCGCGATGCTGCGGCTATCCGTTGAACAAACCGGCCTGATCTGCCGCCGGCTGCACGAGTCGGGCATCGTGGAACTGGTACAAGGCGCCTTCGGCGACCGTTGGACGGTGGCGGATCATACCCAATTGGAAGCGTTGCCTAAGCAGGAGGAGGTTTCCCAACTGGATACCGCCTTGAAAAAATTCCAGGCCGAAAGAAACAAAATCGCCGAAAAAGTGGAATCTATTAAAGAGCAACAGGCTCAGAAGAAAAAAGACCTTTTCGCGAATATTGAAAAGAAACTCAAGAGCGACTTGAAGAAAGAGTAACCAAACCATCCATCGATCCGAAGGATCGGCGGCAAACGTATCGGACAAGCGTATGGAGGGTAAACAGCGATACCCGAACATCAGGACAAAGGGCTGCGGCGGTTTCTCACTCATTGAAATGGCCGTGGTGATTGTCATTATCGGCATCATCATCTCCATCGTGGCCAGCGTGCTGCCGTCGCTCATTGCATCATCCAAAATCAAACAGGCCCAGGCCACACTTGAAAAGTTCGACTACGCCCTGCAGGGCTATCTAGCCGCCAATGGTCGCATGCCATGCCCGGATACCAATGGCGACGGCGCTCAAGACCGCATCCCCGGCACCACGCCGCCCACTGACGACACATGCGCCGCCTATGTCGGCACCATCCCCTATGCCACCATGGGTCTTTCGGCCGCACTGGATCCCTGGCAGGAACCCGTACGCTATGCCGTTTACGAAACCTTGGTTCAGACCCAAATCAGCGGCGTATGCGACACTGCACCGCCCTGCACCCAGTGCCTGAGCTATTTCATCACCAATCCCAACGCAGCGTATTTGCGCACCACCGACGGCGTCGTCAGCACCAATCAGGCCTATCTTATCGCCAGTGGCGGAGCCAAGGACATGGATGGCGCCGACGGCTTTTTCGACGGCCGCAATGGCGACGGAACCGTTGAAGAATTCGAAATTCCAAATAAAATCGTTGACGCCGGTTATGACGACCTGCTGCGCGCCGCATCTTTTGCTTACCTGCAAGGCCGATTGTGCTCCGGCACCCTGGGCAGCCCCGGTGGCGGTGGGGGAACCTCGGAATCCCCCGCCGACGGTAATTGCACCGACAGCGCGGACAATGACGGCGACGGCTTGACCGACTGTGCCGACCCTGGCTGCGCCACCGATCCCGGCTGCAGCGGCGGCAGCCTGAGCATCACCACCACCACCGTTCCCAGCGGTGTCTTGTCGGGCACCTACATGGCCACCTTCAGCGCCGGCGGCGGGACCACACCCTATGACTGGCAATTGACCGGCAACGGAGGATTCTCCGATTTCTCCATCAACGCGGCCACCGGCACGCTCACCGGCACCCTGGATCAATGCCCCGGCAACTACACCGTCTCCGTGGCCGTGGGGGACAGCACACCACCGGGTTCGGGCGGCCCCTTCACGGACAGTCAATCCTACACCGTGCAGGTAACCGGAAATCTGAGCGTGGCGTGCACCAGCACACCGGGCAGCGCCATTACCTGGACCAGCCCAACCCAAACGGAAACCTTCGCCGCCAATGGTAGCCGCCTGGGCAGCATCAACTGGTCGCTGAACACCGGCGGCGCGACCGGATTCGTGCTCTACACGACCGGGCCCGACACCTGCAGCCTGCGTAAAAACGGCAGCACGGCCCCCGGCACCTACAGCTTCACCCTGACGGCCACCGACAGCACATGCGGCACCAACAGCGACAGTTTCACCTTTGACGTGACGGTCACCGCCGGCGGCGGCATGACACCGGGGGCCATCGACACCGTGGTGGACACCGAATATTTCAGCGACAATGAGTGCTACACACCGAGCATCTTCCACACCAGCGGCGACGTCTACGGATTCGTCTTCAGGGGAACTTTATGGCCCTTTTATTCCGATGACGGCTGGACCCGCACCATTGACATCGACAGCGGCGGCGCCATCGGCACCTCTACACAATACGAGCAATTCGACGGTACAGCCTACGCACCCGATGTTGTCCGCGTATCGGGCGACATCTATGTCGTGGCCTTCGAAAGCAGCGGCAACAACGGCCGCATCCGAACCATACGCATCGACGGTAGCGGCGCAATCCAGAATATCGACGGGTCGGATACATTCAGCAACAACAGCGCCGACCCATCCATTGTGCCGGTAAACGGCGAATTCTTTGCCATCGCCCACAGCGGTGCAGGCAATGACGGATATATCACCACGGTTCAAATCGCCGCCAACGGCACCATCCTCGATGCGAGTGTGGACAGCCTGGAATTCGACACCTCCAACGGGGAGCAACCCGACCTGATTCACGTTGCCGGCGACGTCTTTGCCGTGGCCTACCGGGACAGCGGCGGCGTTGGCGTCGTGCGCACCATCATCATCGACAGCAACGGCAACATCAGTCCGCCTTCTGGCGCGCCGGCGCCCGGCTATGCCTTTGCCGTGCCATTCGAGGCGAACGATTGCACGGTACCGGATATCGTCCATGTCAGCGGAAACATCTTTGCCATCGTCTACCAGGGTCAGGACGACGACGGCTATATCACCACCGTTGAGATCGCCGACGATGGACAAATCGCCGATACAGTGATAGACACGCTGGAATTTGACGCCACCAACGGCATCACACCGGTGGTGGCCGCCGCCGGCAACGGCATCTTCGGCATCGCCTATCGCGGCCCGGGAGACGACGGCGTCTTTTGCACCGTGCTGATCGATGACAATGGACAAATAGGCAGCGCCGTGCAGGCGAGCATCATCTTTGAAGCAGCGGACTGCTACGAACCTTCGATAGAGGCCATGGCCAACAACTTGTTCGCCATCGCCTATCGCCGCCCGAGCACCGGCAACCGGGGAGTGGTGGCCACCATTTCCTTACAGTGATATCGTAGGTCGCTACGGTTATCCGTGAGTCTGAACAGCACGGTCGTAAGCGCATTTTGGATGCCGAAGCGCACCAATGAAACCACCACGGCGAATCTCGCTGTTGAAACCGATCAAGAGACAGTCCAATGGATACGCCATGACGCCCTTTGAATCAGTTAAGGCCTTTTACGAGAACAACCTGCCCAACGCGACCCGGAAAGGTCATCACCTGGTGGCGCCCTGCCCCTTTTGCGCACAACACGACCGTGACAAGCCGACGCACCTTGCGGTTTACCTGAATCCGGACAGCTATTTCCGGGGCCACTTTCGCTGCCTGAACGAATGCGTGCCCGCAGGATTTCACGTGCATTTCGGACGACTGATGGGCATCGACGGCCACCGGATACCTGGATTCGATCCCGAAGCCGAAACGTACACCTTGAATTTGAGCTACCCGTCGCGCCACCTGGGATCTGAATTGGACAAATTCTCAACGCTGATGGGGCCGGATCAGCAAGATTACTTCACCCGCTTCGGCGTGACGGCGCGGATTTGCAAACAGATGCGCATCGGCTTTAACGGACGCTATCTGGTTTATCCCTACTTCCAGGAAAATGGCCACGCCTACGCCGCGCGCTGTGTGTTGCCCGAAAAGGAGGAGAACTATTTCTTTCACGGCAACGAGGCGTTTTTCACAGGTGAAGCAGCCGTTTACAACACACCGGAGATCGGATGCTGCCACGGCGGCGCCTTGTTCATCACCGAAGGCGAACTGAACGCATTGATCCTCAAATCACTGGGATACCCGGCCGTTGCCGTACCAGCCGCCGACGCGCTGGCCGAAATATCTTCCGAACGTTTGGCCTGCATCGAACACCTTTTTCTTCTGATAAACCATTCCCCTGAGGGATATGCAGCAGCGCGGTCGCTGGCCTTGCGCATGGGGTTTAGAGCCCGCATTTTATCCTGGCCGGCGCGGATGCCCCGGGGAGAATGCCTGGCCCATCTGGCGGCCGACCCGCAGATGGAAGTCAAAAAAGAAGTGCTTCACATGATCGCAACGGCCAAAGCCTTCTCCCCTTTTGCCTCACCGAAAAAAGAGCATGACCGTTTCATGGCGCTTTTGGAAAAAGAGAAGGGAAAAACACTGCCGGGGCTGACCACCGGATTCGTACAACTGGACCGCCACATGGAAGGTCTGCGGGGCATCAACATTCTGGGCGGTCCGCCAAAGGCGGGCAAATCGTGCTTTTTCATGCAGATTTCCACCGAAGTGGCCCGCAGGCAGGTGCCGGTCATTTACTATGATTTTGAAAACGGACGACAGAAGATCTACCTTCGCACGCTGGTGCGCCTGGCCGGCCTTTCCGAAAAGCAAATACGCAGCAAATCGCTCGATGCCAAATCGGCCGACGCGCTGGCGCAAGCGCAAACGCAACTGGCCACACTACTCCACTACTTCCGCGTGGTCAACGACCGTCAACTGACCGCTGATACCATGCGCCGCCACATCGACTTTATAAAACATGAAACCGGCAAAGACGACCTGCTTATCGTAGTAGACAGCCTGCACAAGCTGCCCTTCAAGGACCTGACCGAACGACGCACTGGCATCGACGCTTGGTTGCGCCACCTGGAAGCAATCCGCGACGAACACCGCGCCTGCTTTTTGGTGATCAGCGAGCTAAGCCGCGGCAAAGGCGGCGGATACGGTGAAAAACCCGACCTGAGTTCGTTCAAGGAGTCGGGCGATATCGAATACAGCGCCGACAACGCCCTGATCCTCATGCCCGACTGGGACCCCATGTCGCCCACCCTGAGCGAGCAACGCAAAAACACCCTTTGGATGGTGGCCAGCCGGGAAACCTCCCCCGGTCGGGTGGGGCAATATCTGCTGGCATACCCCTTCTGGCGCTTCACCGAAGTGGCAACATAGCTACGTCAATTTACAAATTGCTCGTCCTGCGCGTTTGAGCCCTCAGATCAAACCCGGCGGACCCAAATCCGCACGCCTAAATTCGGCATTTGAGGCTACAACTGACTTTCCAACGGCAGGAGTCGATAAAAAAAATCGGAGATACGCTGCCCGAAACCGCGCGCCGGCTGCCTGGAGACCGTACCGTCGCTTGATTCCCAGCGCAATTGATCCTCCGCGTTGAGATAGACCCGCCAGGCGTTGTCCGGCGACATGATGTCATCGAATTGGTCGGCAAGCTGGCCGCAAAGGCCCGGCGATTCGATATAAAGACCGTTTTCGGTGTTGAGATCAACCGCGCGCGGGTCCAGGTTCAACGAACCCACGAAACAACGCTCGCGGTCGCCTACGATAGCCTTGACATGCAGGCAAATAAACCTGGCGGTCACTGGCGGCACATCGATGGTGCTGCGAAACGCTTCACACGGTTGGTGTTTCATCTCATACAGCTCGGCGCCCGCCGCCAAAAGCCGACGCCGGTACTTTTTATAGTGGCTGTGGGCTGCAGTGTGATTGTTTGCCCCCATGGCAGGCGCCACAAAGGTCACTTTTACGCCTTTGGCCGTTGTTTCCGCCAGCTCCTCAAGCATCTTTGCGGATGGAATCAGGTAGGGGGAGACAAAAACCAATTCGTCCCGACTCGGTTCGGCCATGTAATCAAGCATTTCGGTCAGTCGGTATGCATCTTGCCCGATGCGCACGGGCGCGTCCTGAATAAAATAGGCTCGCCCAGGCATCAATGCACCCGAAAGCCGCTGGAATTTCTGCTGCCAATCCCTGGGGGCCAACGGGTATGCGGCAAGCGTTGCTCGATGATCAGCCAAAAAAGCAACGGTTTGTTCGCGGATCGCTTCCAACTGCTCAGCACTCCCCTTTTCCGACATGGCGCTGCCGGGGTAGGAAAGGTCGCTGTTCCAAAAGGTGTCGAACGCTTCTGAAAGCTCCGCCACCACCTGACCGACCACCAGCACATCCAAATCGCGAAAATTGTACGTTTTGCCCAAACCGAAGTATTCATTGCCGATATTGCGTCCGCCGACAATGGCCACACGGTTGTCCACCACGAACAGCTTGTTGTGCATGCGTCGGTTGAGCTCATCCATGTTGGTCAGGAACTCAACAACACCGCCCACTTTGCTGCGAACGCGGACCGGGTTGAAGATTTTAATCTCAAAGTTCGGGTGCCGACAGATGCTGGCGATACTTCGCCCCGTGGGCGCAAAGACCATATCGTCCACCAGAAACCGCACCCTTACCCCACGATCAGCCGCATTTAAAAGCCGGTCAAACAGCAGGAGGCCGGTCTCGTCATCCTGCCAAATGAAATACTGAACATCGATGGATGCCGTCGCTTCATCGGCGAGCGCCAGCCGCCAATTAAAAGCCTCTGCGCTTTCGGGCAGAGCCAAAAAGCCGGAAATGTCGGCCGGATGGAGGTCGGCAAATCGCTTGGAAAGGGCGGCCGCTCGCCCATGTTCCGCGGGCGGTAAGGCTTGAACTGCCGGCACCGGAGGCGGTGGATAGGGAAGGGTTGCGCAACCGGTGGCCAAAATGATAAGTACTGCCGTCAAAATCGAAAAGTATCGTTTGATCTGCATTTGCCCCCCATTCATAAATTGTTGCCGCTTTTAGTTATGCTCTGGTTTTTGCCCTTTGTCGTCCTAATCAAAATCCACCGGGCTGCGGACCGTAAGCCCCGGTCTGTTTAGAACATACGTATAGATCATGGTGGAATATAAATACAGCAAATGGAAAGGACGCATACTGTCTGTATACGGCCTTTGACACAACGCACAAGACGGAAAAAAGACAAGCAAGAGGGTATATTCTTTGACGGAAATCGACTTAGCTTTCAATCACCGCCGCCGTGACCCGCTGGAATCCCCGGGGCAGTTTCTTTCCCCGCCGGCCTCGGGCGCCCGTAAACTCTTTGACATTACCCGCCGTCAGGGTGAAAGAGCGCTTGCCGGCTTGGATGACCAGTTTGTCCGCCGCGGTGATCAGGCGGATGAAAAGCAGCCGGTCGGTACCGGCTTTGATGTCCTTGGGCGCCATATGGATCACCTTGTTGCCCTTGCCCTTGGGTAGCTCCACCAACTCTTCGAGAGGAAAAACCAACATGCGGCCCTGCTGGGTGATGGCAACGATGGACTGCGGTAGTTCGCTGGGCGGAATGACCTGCGGCGGCAGCGGCACGGCGCTCGAGGACACCGTGAGAAAGGCTTTGCCTTTCTGGTTGCGGGTGTACATGTGCTGCAATTGAGTAATAAAGCCATATCCGCTGTCACCGGCCACCAGCATTTTCTGTTCAGCTTCACCCAGGAGCACCGCGACGAAATGAACGCCGGCCGGCGTTTTGAACAAGCCGGTCAAGGGAATACCGTTGCTGCGGACCGTTGGGAACTCGGCCGCGGCGGTCATGTAACTTCTTCCGCTGGAATCGAGGAAGACGGCCGGCTGATTGCTTTTTCCCGCAGCGGCGGCCAGATATTCATCGCCGGCCTTGTAGTTCAGCTCAGCGGCATCCAC
>JABDRH010000048.1 GCA_013041835.1 Desulfatitalea sp.
AGGAATCGCAATTTAATAAGTTGCCCATTTAGGCGCGCGGATTTGGGTTGGCCCGGTTCGATCTGAGGGCTCAAAACCGCAGGAATAGCGGGCTATTTTGAGGATTTTGAGACCGAAGATCGGGCCAAGGTAGCCCGAAGCCGTGATGGATAAAGGGCAACTTATTAAATTGTGATTCCTTAGCGTGCAGGCAAAAACAAGGGCCCCATTTTGCGGCTGTGAATCATGGGTTGGCGGTTCCTACCCTCTACCTAGCGAGTGAAAATGGCAAGACGTTGGTTTACCGAAGCCCACCAGATCTTTCAGACTTCTCTACGCCGTTTCGTCGAAAAGGAGATTATCCCGAATATCGACCGATGGGAAGAGGAGCGGATGATTCCCCGACAATTGTGGAAAAAGCTCGGGGAAAACGGATTTCTGTGCGCCTGTCTACCTGAGCAATATGGTGGGTCAGATGTGGACTATAGTTATTCCGTTATCATCCAGGAAGAACTCGGGCGGTCCACATGCACGGGAATTTCGGTCGGCGCCAGGGTCCATTCCGATGTCGCCGTTCCATATATCGCGGAGTTTGGCACGCCGGCGCAAAAGGAGACGATCCTGCCCGGCTGCACCACGGGAGATATCATTATGGCCATCGCCATGACCGAACCCGGGTGCGGATCAGACCTTGCGGCCATCAAAACCACGGCGGTAAAAGAAGGTCACGATTACATCATCAATGGGCAGAAGACCTTCATCTCCAATGGCATCTGTTGTGACTGGGTCGTCGTGGCCGTCAAGACCGATTCCAAAGCCACACCAGCCCATCGCGGTGTCAGCCTCATTCTCATTCCGGCCGATGCTCCCGGATTTTCAAAGGGTCAAAAACTGAAAAAAATGGGAATGCATTCCCAGGACACGGCGGAACTGATTTTTGATGACTGCCGTGTGCCGGTGGAGAACCTGCTGGGGGAAGAAGGCAAGGGCTTTCAGATCCTGATGAAAAATTTGCAGGCGGAGCGATTGGTGATCAGTCTCGCGGCCATCGTCAATGCGGAAAAAATGCTGAACGTGACCCTGGCGTATACAAAAGACCGAAAAGCCTTTGGAAAGCCGATTTCCAGCTTCCAGGCCAATGCCTTCAAATTGGTTGAGATGGCAACGGAAGTAGAACTGGGGCGTACTCTCGTCGAATCGCTGATCGAAGACTATTTAGAAGGAAGGGACATTTCCCGAAGAGTCTCCATGGCCAAGTGGTGGATCACGGAGATGGCCAATCGGCTGGCATATCAATGTGTTCAACTCCACGGCGGCTACGGGTATATGGATGAGTATGTGATCTCGCGCATGTACCGCGATGTTCGAGTTCAACCCATTTTAGGCGGAACCAACGAGGTCATGAAGCGTATCCTTGCGCAAATGATGGGCCTTTAGGGTTCGCGCAAAAATAAATTTACATTTTAAGGTGTTGCGGCGCTCACCCGGCAATGCACAAAAATTAAAGAATATCGAGATGTCCTGTATTTTTGTAACGCAGCCGGGTGAGGTGGATCCGCGAATAAAAACGTGAAGCTATTTTTGCGCGAGCCCTTAGGATACAGGCATGCCGGCCGGGCCGGGCATCGCCTATGCCGACAAAGAAACCGAGAGGAAAAGATCATGCAAATCAAGAAAGTGATTGTGGCGGGGGCGGGAACAATGGGCAACGGTATCGTTCAGGTTTGCGCCCAGGCGGGACTGACCGTGGCCATGTGTGACATTTCCCAGCAGATGCTGGACAAGGCCGTCAAGACGATCGGATGGTCGGTTTCCAAACTTGCCGAAAAGCAGAAGATTAAAGAAAGCCCCGAGACGGTAATGGCGAGAATTACGCCCACCACCGATTTTCAGGCGGCCGGCGACGCGGATTTGGTGATCGAGGCGGTTTTCGAAAAACTGGAAGTAAAACTGGACTTGTTTAAAAAACTGGATGAGGTCACGCCGGCCCACACCATCATGGCCAGCAACACCTCGGCCATTCCCATCTCCGACCTGGCAGGGGGCTCCAGCAAACCGGAGAAGTACATCGGACTCCATTTTTTTAATCCCGTTCCCATGATGGCGGCGGTGGAAGTCATCAAGGGCATCGCGACCAGCGAGGAAACGGCCCAAACGGCCAGGGAATTCGTCCAATTGATCGGCAAGGAGCCTATTGTGGTGAACCGCGACATCGCCGGATTCGTGATCAACCGCATCAACATGCTGTCCAATATCGAAGCCATGCGCCTCGTGGAAAATGGCGTCGCCAGCGTGGAAGATGTGGACAAGGGCGTTCGCCTCGGCGCCGGTCGAAAGATGGGCCCTTTGGAAACCTCGGATCTTGTGGGCATGGACATTCAACTGGATGCCATGACCCATCTGTATGAACAGGAGCAGGACCGCCGCTTCTATCCGCCGGACATTCTGCGGCGAAAAGTCGCGGCAGGGCACCTGGGGCGCAAGACCGGCAAGGGCTGGTACGAATACAATGAAGATGGAACCAAGAAAAAGTAAACAAAAGCGAGGAACGATCGAATATGGAACTTTGTCAATGTAAAGCCATCGTCACCGGTGGCGCTTCCGGCCTCGGCGAGGCAACGGCGAGAACCTTGGTGGCGCAAGGCGCGCGGGTCGCCATATTTGACATGGACCCAAAACGGGGTGAAACGCTCAGCGCCGAACTGGGTGACAGCACCCTCTTTTGCCAGGTTGACGTTTCCGATGAGCAACGCGTGGACGATGCCGCCGCCATGGTCAGAGAGACCTTCGGCGCCATCAATCTCGTGATCAACTGTGCCGGAACCGGGCGCTCGGCCCGTATCGTGGACAGGGAAGGCAATGTGCTTCCCTTGAAATATTTCAAGGATGTGGTGGAGGTCAACCTGATTGGCACCTATAACATGATTCGTGGAACCGTTTCCAGCCTGCTGGCCAATACGCCCAATGCAGAAGGTGAAAAGGGGGTATACATCAACGTGGCGTCCATCGCGGCGCAGGACGGACAGGTCGGCCAGGCCGGTTATTCCGCCTCAAAAGGCGGCATTGTTTCCCTGGGGTTGACCCTGGCCAGGGAATTCGCAGACGACGGCATTCGCTTCATGACCATCATGCCCGGCATCATGGGCACGCCCATGATGGCCAAAATGCCGGACAAGGTCATCGAACGTCTTGAAAAGCAGGTGCCTTTCCCATCACGCCTGGGCAAGCCGGAAGAGTTTGCGAAACTGGCATGCAGTATCATCGAAAATCCGTATCTCAACGGCGAAAACATCCGTATGGATGGCGCCATGCGAATGGGGTTTGGCAGAAAGTAATCCCCAATGTTGCATAAAAAGAGGGCCGAAATCGCGTAACCATTCGCAGGTATAGAAATTACCGAATTAGGACACCTTTTAACCGGAGGTGAAAAACGAGACCTGAAAGCATGAAATGGGCAAGGCTCTTTTAGAGCGACCTTGAGCAACGATCCTTGGCTCATTGTTTTGGATCAATTTTCAGATGATGGCGTTTACAAATCGTGCACGGATTGACTAAGGGTTCGCGCATAAATACTCCACTTATTTATGTGCGAGCCCTAAAGGCGGCGCCATGCCGCCGGCGCAGAGGGCTCGATGGTTACGCTCATACTACTGGGATACACGAAAGGTTCAATACGCATAAAAGTCGCATCTGTCGCGCAAGGCCCGCAGGTGCAAAATGGTTTCGCCGCCTTGGCCTTGGCGTTGAAGGTATTGCTGCAACAGTTTGCGCATCCGTTCCCTGCTAATCTTCTCAAGTTCGCGTTCAATCTCATCACTATGGCGCATTGCGTGGATCCGCTCGCAAGAAAGGCGCCCGACAATCTGCTCAAGCTGTTGCCGCGGCAGCAAAGGGGGAAAGAAAGAAATAATTCCCCCAAGCTGCGCCGGAATTGGGTGCGTCTGCAAGGCACAAAGACAAGCAAGATGGGAGAATTATTTCTTTCCCGCGCCCTAACCCCAACGTTTCATAATTCGGTCATTGCATTGTGGACCAGTGCCTACATGTTCCCTTGCGATGGTCCGAGGCGATACCGCACGACCTGGAAAAACGAGCGATTCGTCTAAATATCTTATCGTGCTCAATTTGGCGGCTTATCCATAAAGGTGTCTTTATCACGTCTTTGATAGCGGCTGGGGCAACTCCAGTTACACAATACCGAGTTGTGTTTGCAAAAATATGCGAAGGGAGGTGAGGCGTTCGATTCATCCGGAGATGGAGAGTGAAAAAGTGGGCTGGATTCACCTGCCTTTACTGTGGAACTTAAATTTCTAAGGTTGAAGGGGAGGAGATGGAAATGGCCAATTGGAAACGAGCAAGACGGATGTTCCTTTTTGCAGCCTTGAGCATGGGCCTGCTGGCCGCTGACGCGTTTGCCGGCAAATTTGGATTTCATGGATATTTTGAAAGTAATTTGCGGCTGCGGGATACCAACGGCGCCCAGTATGGTTTTTTTGACAACACGGAGTTGATTCAACAGCGCAATACCCTGAAGTTCGATGTGGATGCGATGCCGGAGGACTTGGCGTACCATTTCGGTGATTCCTCCATAAGCCTGGAAAAGTTCCATTTTACCTACCGTGGCGCTTACGACACGGTATTCGAATTGCGCAAAGAGGAGTACAATAATATTGCGCGTGATGTGGTAGGCAGATACAACTACGGCCTGAACGATATCCGCTCTGAAAACGATCTGAGAGAAGCCTTTTTTGATCTCGTGTATGACGGCGCCATGGGCTACTCCTATCTTAGAAGCGGCCGCCAGTTGGTCGGATGGGGAGAAACGTCTATCGGCGGCCTCTGTGACGTGATAAACCCGATGGACATTTCCCATGAGCAGTTTTTCGTCAATCCGGATGACCTGAAGATACCGCTGTGGATGGTACGGTACAACCATAGCCTGCCGCCGGCCCCCAACCTGGTGGTGAGCTTCGATGTCGTTTATAATCCGGATGTCAGGCCATGGCAGATGATCGCTGAATCCTCCATGAGTGCGCCGTATGCGCCGGCGCCTGCTTTCGCGCCTTACAACATCGCCATCACTCACGGGTTTGAGGATAAAGATCCGGAAGTCAGCGCCAAGCTTAGCGCGACCCTTTTTCAATATTACGATATTTCGCTGGTGTATCATGATGGCATCTATCAAAAAGGCAGTTTCGCTTTTAATCCGCCGATTCCGGGTCAGGGACTGTCTGCCGTGATCGAGCACCCGCGCATCAAGACCTACGGAGGCTACTTCAGCATCTATTCACCACCGGTAGACTGTGTCTTCAAAGGCGAGTTCTCCAGAACCGAGAATGAGCCGGTATGGAGGAGTCAAACCGCTTTATTGGATTTATCTCATTTCATCATCCGGCCGGATGGTACGATACCGGTTTACAGCCCACGGGCAGTCGATAGGGCCATGATCGGTGTCGACAAGAATGTGTGGATGCGGTGGCTGTCAGCTTCGCAAGTCAATCTCGGACTGGAGTATATTCATACCCATATCGAGGATTTTGACGAAGCCATTTTTGGCGAGTCACCCAATGCGGTCGAAGATTCAGGCTTATTCACCTTCTTGGCCAACTGGTATTGGCTCCACGGCAACATCAACCCCATGCTTGTGCTCTGGTATCACACTGAGGGCGTATACTCCACCCGCCTTGATGTTCGGTATAACATCAATATGTCCTTCTATGTGAAAGGCGCAACCCAGATATTCCTGGGGGATCCGGATGCGCAGACCGATTACTCGCATAGCATAATGGCCAACCAGGTCAGACAGACGGAAGTATCCTTCTTGTTTGGGTTTCAATGGTAATGATCCAAATTATTCAAAACGCGGCAGTACAAGGCAGTATCAGGCATGGAGGTAAGGATGCATTTGAATAGGCAACAGTTCGATCGTACGACAAAGCGGTTCGGAATCGTGTTTGCGGTGATGATTTGCTTGGTGGTGGGCCGGGAGGCCCGGGCCGGATTCACCCCGGGCCAGACTTATGACAAATCCAATGCTCAGGAGCTCACCGATATTTTGCCGGAATCCATCATGAGGTGGCTGACCGAGGATCAGTACATCATGAAGACCGGCGAAATCAAAGATTGGGTGCATGATCCGAAATTGTTGGCGTTAAGCAAGGAGAACGAGGGCAAGTTCGATATCGATCAAGACGGCAATCTGGTTTACAAAAAAGAGGGAAAGCCCCCCGTGTTTTTCATGGGCATGCCCTTTCCCACGATCGATACCAACGATCCACAGGCAGGAACGAAAATCATCCAGAACATGTTCTCATCCCGCTATTACTATGAGGGCAGCGGGGGGTCATGCGGCATTTTGTACTGGCTGGGCAAAAACGGAGGACCGGAAAGGACCGTGGTCAGCGGCGTGGTCAACCTGTTTTATTGGAACCGGCGCCAGGGGCAGATCCCCAATCCCAACGGCTTCGTCTCCCAGCGGCTCAACTATGTAACCGAGCCTATGGAGGTCAAAGGCACCACCATGATGGCCTGGAGCTATTGGAACGCCCGCGAAGATGCGGCATTTGCCTATGTGCCGGCCATCCGCCGGGTGCGCCGGACATCGGCCGCGAGCCGTTCCGACCCATTTCTTGGCGGTGAAGGCACCGTGGACGATGTTTCGGGCTTTGACGGCAAGCCTTCCAGCATGAAGTGGCGTTTGCTGGGTGAGAAAAAGATCCTTGCGCCGGTCGTGACCACCGCAACGGTGACCTACCCGGTGCACGCCGACGGCAGTTATACCAAAATTTTCGACACCCCGGTCGTACTGGGGTTCATGGACAAGAACTTCAAGGGCCCCTCCTATGCGCCGCTCAGTCTGGTCTGGGTTCCCCGGCAAGTCTATATCGTGGAGATGCTTCCCAAGGACCGCTATTACAACTACTCCAAGGAGGTCATATATGTCGACAAGCAAAATGGGTTGATTTTGCTCAAGGACATGTATGACCGGGCGGGTGAGTTCTGGAAAAACGGGATGAACCCCAATAAGAAAACCGTTTTGTCGACCGGTGAGCGGGTGATGGCGATGCCCTCGATGGATATGTACCTGGATTGGCGGGCCAGGCATGCCATGGTGATTGTCGTGGGGCAGGGTTCCGGCGCGATCACCCAGGATGGGAACCTGCCGCTTGGCAAAGTCGGCCCGAAATTCTTCACCGAAGCCAATATGAAACAAATTTCGAAGTAAATGACCATCAGGGATGAAAAAGAAACAAATGTACCGATTGTGCTTGTCTTTGAATCCGTTTTCGGTGTTGCCTCAATGGGCACATACAATTAGCCAGGGGTATAACTATGAGCGCACACAGCAACACAAATAGCATTTGGCGAAGACTCATCGAATTTCATGTCAGATACCGCTTCCCGCTGTTGGTTTTCATCATCGTGGGAACGATTTTTTTTGCGTACGTCGGCGTAAACAACCTGGCCATTCATACTGATTTTTTCTCCTTGTACCCACCGGACCATCCCTACATCAAAATATACAAGCAATACCGCAAGATGTTCGGCACGGCCAATATGCTGAACCTGGTGGTCAAGGTCAAAAAGGGCGATATCTACAATGCCGATACCTTGACAAAGGTCGATCGCCTGACCCAGGCGGTGCTCAAATTAAAGGGCGTCAATCCGACCCAGGTGATCTCATTGACTCACCCAAAGCTCAAGGAGTTCGCTGTCGGCACCCAGGGCTTGACCATCAAGCCCCTGATCCAAAAGATCCCCGATACCGCCGACGAGCTTCAGGATATCCAGAAAAAAGTATACACCAGTGAGGGGA